>JBJOHS010000039.1:0-39243 GCA_046047535.1 Pseudomonadota bacterium | reverse complement strand
CTATGGACGGACAGGCGGTCTTTAAGCTCGCCGTCCAGGTACTCGAGTCGTCTGCCCGCGAGGTGCTCAGCGATGCGCAGATGCAGCCCGAGCAGATCGACTGGCTTATTCCCCACCAGGCCAACGTTCGGATCCTGCAGTTCACTGCAAAGCGGCTCGGTCTTCCAGCCTCAAAGCTTGTGGTCACGGTTGACCAGCATGGCAATACTTCAGCGGCTTCGGTGCCCATGGCGCTCGATGTCGCGCGACGCGATGGGCGCGTTAAGGCCGGAGACCATGTCATGTTACAAGGCGTGGGCGGCGGCTTTACCTGGGGCGCCGCGCTCGTGCGCATGTAGCCTCACTGCTAACTGAATTTTGTTGGGGAGATGGGTGTGGAGGAAAGATGTCGGTGAATGGTAATAGGCAAGGGCTGGTTTTTCTTTTTCCCGGTCAGGGTTCGCAGGCCGTTGGAATGTTCGATGGCTTTCAGGGAAACAGCGCAGTCGATCGGGCCCTATCGGAGGCCTCGCAGTCGATAGGCCTGGATATCGCAGCGCTGGTGGCGAAGGGCCCCGCCGAGACGCTGAACCTGACAGTCAATACCCAGCCCGTGATGCTCGCTGCTGCGGTCTCGTTTTTTCGTGCGTATAGGGCAGCGGGCGGTCCAATGCCATCTGCGGTGGCTGGCCATAGTCTCGGGGAGTACTCAGCGCTTGTGGCTGCGGGGGCCTTGTCCCTTGCCGACGCGACCTCCCTCGTTCGGTTTCGTGCACAGGCGATGCAGGAGGCAGTGCCTGTGGGGCAGGGCGCCATGGCTGCGGTGCTTGGGCTTGCGGCCCAAAAGGTCCAGGAGGTCTGTCAGGGCCTTACTACGGCTAAGGCGGTGGTTGAGGCGGTCAATTTCAATGCGCCAGACCAGACCGTCATTGCTGGTCATCTGGCTGCAGTGGAGGGGGCCTGTGCGGCGCTTAAGCAGGCGGGTGCCAAGCGCGCCTTGATGCTGCCCGTCTCAGCCCCCTTTCATTCGTCGCTTCTCGCACCTGCCGCGACTGCCCTGGCGGAGCGACTTGCCCAGGTCTCGTTTGCCCCGCCCGAGGTGCCTGTATGGCATAACCTCTCCGCCCGTCCGTCCGGTGATGCTCAGGCAATACGGGAGGCCTTGGCTGCTCAGGCCAAGAGCCCAGTGCTTTGGACGCAGACGCTTGAGGCCCTTTCGGCCGAAGGATTCACGACCTTTGTTGAGTGTGGCCCAGGCAAGGTCCTGGCTGGGCTGGTCAAGCGGATTCTTCCGCAGGCCCAGGTTTTTAATATCTTTGACGAGGCGTCGCTTGCAGCGACTCTGGGGGCCCTTCAATGACGCGACTCGCTCTCATAACAGGCGCTAGCCGCGGAATTGGACAGGCGATCGCCCTAGCGATGGGTAGGGCGGGATACCAGGTGATCGGAACAGCCACGTCGGAGGCCGGCGCCGAGGCCATCTCGGCTGCATTTCACCAGGCGGGCATCGAAGGCCAAGGTATGCGTCTAGAGGTCACCGAACCCGGGGCCTGCGAGGCGCTTGTCGACGCTGTCGTAAAGAAGTACGGCCGGCTTGATGTCCTGGTGAATAATGCGGGCATCACCCGAGACAACCTCGCGATGCGTATGAAGGACGAGGACTGGGATGCGGTTATTGAGACCAACCTTACGGCTGTCTTTAAGCTCAACAGGGCTGTGCTACGTCCAATGATGAAGGCCCGCTGGGGTCGGATCGTCCAGATCACGTCGGTGGTGGGGGTCAGTGGCAATCCGGGGCAGGCTAACTATGCCGCAGCAAAGGCAGGGGTGGCAGGGATGAGTCGGGCCCTAGCGCGTGAAATCGCCAGCCGCGGTATCACCGTCAACTGTGTGGCCCCAGGGTTTATCGATACCGACATGACCCGCGCCCTCTCCGAGGAGCAGATCGCTGCCCTGACTGCGCAAATTCCCGCCCAACGTCTTGGAAAACCTAGCGATATTGCAGCATCTGTCGTCTTTTTGGCCTCAGAAGATGCCGGCTACATTACCGGTGTGACCCTGAATGTCAACGGCGGCATGGTGATGAACTGATACAATCGATTGTCTTAACTCCCTTAGGTGACGAGAGGATATAAACCATGGAAGATATCGAGAAGCGCGTCAAGGCGATCGTTTCTGAGCAGCTTGGCGTGAAGCTAGAGGACATCAAAAACGAGTCCAAGTTCGTTGATGACCTCGGCGCCGATTCGCTCGACACCGTTGAGCTCGTCATGGCCTTAGAGGACGCCTTTGAATGTGAGATTCCCGACGAAGAGGCGGAGAAAATCACCACGGTGCAGCAGGCCATTGATTTCGTAAATACAAATCTCAAGAAATAGCAGCGACTATCCGGCACGGGGCTCCGCTCTCACGGGCAGCCCCCCGTCGGACAACGCCATATAGGCATGGGGTCTTTTACATCAGGACAGCGTCGTAGGGTGGTGGTGACCGGGCTGGGGTGTGTCTCCCCAGTAGGAAATACGCCGCAGTCTGCTTGGTCCGCCCTGCTCGCCGGTCAGTCGGGAATTCAAACGGTTACCCGGTTCGACCATTCCGGACTTCCAGTTCACTTCGCTGGCGAAGTCAAAGGGTTTTCGATCGAAGACTATATTCCGGCCAAAGAAGCTCGGCATATGGATGTCTTCATCCATTACGGAATCGCTGCGGGCCTTCAGGCCCTGGATGATTCAGGATTGGTTGTCACAGAGGCCAACACCGAGCGGGTGGGGGTCATGGTGGGTTCCGGCATTGGCGGCCTTCCGATGATCGAAGACACCCATGCGGAGTACACCAATCGGGGCGCCCGCCGTATCTCTCCATTTTTTGTGCCCGGCTCAATCATTAATATGATTTCTGGGCATATCAGCATATTGCGTAATCTTCAGGGCCCAAACCTTGCCGCGGTTACTGCCTGCACTACCGGCCTTCATAGCATTGGTCTGGCAGCGCGTCTGATCCAGTACGGAGATGCTGACGTCATGGTGGCTGGCGGGGCCGAATCCACGATCTCACCCCTGGGTATCGGAGGGTTTGCAGCAGCCCGTGCACTCTCAACCCGTAACGACGATCCCGCAACGGCTTCGCGTCCCTGGGACAAAGACCGAGATGGGTTTGTACTCGGTGAAGGCGCCGGTGTCATGGTGCTCGAGGAATACGAGCATGCCAAGGCCCGCGGGGCCCGTATTTATGCCGAGCTTCGCGGGGTGGGGTTTTCGGGAGACGCGTTTCACATGACCGCCCCTGATCGCGAGGGCCCACGGCGTTGCATGGTGAATGCCCTTCGTGATGCGGGAGTTGATCTTCATCAGGTTAACTATGTAAACGCCCATGGCACCTCTACGCCCCTGGGTGACAAAAACGAGACAGAGGCCATTAAGCTTGCCCTTGGCGAACAGGCCCGAAAGGTCGTCGTGAACTCTACAAAGTCCATGACCGGCCATCTCCTCGGAGGGGCGGGCGGCCTTGAGTCGGTCTTCACCGTCTTGGCTATTCATGCCCAAGAGAGCCCGCCGACAATCAATATCTTTAACCAAGACCCCGAGTGCGATCTAGATTACTGCGCCAATGAGGCCCGCAAACTCGATATATCGGTGGCGGTAAAAAACAACTTCGGCTTTGGGGGAACCAACGGCACCTTGGTCTTCGCGCGGATCTGAGGCGCCATGGACCGAGAGGCCGATCAGGTCCTTGTAAGCCGAGTTCAGGCGGGCGACCAGGGGGCCTTTAACCTCTTAGTGCTGAAGTACCAGCGCAAGGTGTTACGACTCGTATCGCGTCTCATACGCGACCCCGAAGAGGTCGAAGACGTCGTCCAGGAGGCCTTCATCAAGGCCTATCGAGCCCTTCCGCAGTTTCGCGGAGACAGCGCCTTCTATACCTGGCTCTACCGAATTGCGGTTAACACTGCCAAAAACCATTTGGTTTCCCTGGGCAAACAGCCCATTCCCATGACAGACCTTGCCCCGGACGAGGAAGATACGGAATCTTTTGAGTCTCAGGCGGTCGTATCGGACAACCAGACGCCGGAGTCTTTGTTGTTGAGTCGTCAAATTGCAGAGACGGTTAATCGTTCTATTGAAGCACTTCCCCCCGATCTGCGTGCGGCAATTACCTTGCGGGAAATTGAAGGTCTAAGCTATGAAGAAATTGCGGAAGCCATGAACTGCCCCATCGGCACCGTGCGGTCTAGAATTTTTCGTGCCCGAGAATTTATCGCTGCGGAACTGCGTCCCTTACTCGATACCCCTGAAAACAAACGTTGGTGATCCCCATGTCAGACCCCCAGACCCCGTCTAAGGCCTTCACCCCTTGGCATCGCTACTCCGAGGCTGAGCTCTTATCGGCATTTATTGATGATGATCTAACCGCCTCCGAGGCACGCTTAGTCGCAGCCCAATTGTCCTCCGATCCAGAGCAGCAGGCCACCGCGCTGCGTTATTGGATGACCTCTGACGTTCTTAGTTCGTTACATGCGCCTGACCATCGCCCTGACCTCTGCGCTAAGATCGCGGCGCGTATTGCCCAAGAGCCCGTCTACATGCCTCAGGCTGCGCGTCTCGCGGGCGTGGGGCATAACCGTAAGCCAATTACGCCTGCACTTCGGCTGGTGGCCTCTGTGGCTGCGGTCGCGTTCGTGGGGGCTGGTGCTTTTTTCACACTTAGCCTTCCGACCGGCTCGGGCGACCAGGCTTTGGTCGCTTCCTCCGAAAGGTCATCGGTATCAGCGGCGGCGCCGGTGCAGTCCGTGGGCTCGGGCTCTCCGTCAGGCTCGCTTATGTTGACCTCGTTTGACAGCCCGGAAGGCCGGGCGCTGCTCGATGCGCATGGAGCCTCTCATGTTCGGTTGCGAATGGACGACAGGTAGGAGGCGGGGCGTGCGGGCTGTGCATTGTGCGGGGGTAATTGAGCGACTGCCGAGGGCGTTTGAGAGATGTGCGGTTGGGCTTGGGCTCGCCCTAGCTCTGGGGCTGGGGGTTGGTGGTCTATCGGGGGCGAGTGCGGCAGATGCCCCCCCCGACCTGGTGCTTAAGATCAGCCAGTCTGCTCGGTCACTCAATTTTGAGGGTACTTATATTCATCATCAGCAAAACGGCGCCCTTTATACCGCGCGTGTCTTTCATCGCGTCGCCTCCAACGGAGAACCTATTTCGCGGGTCCAGTCGCTCGATGGTCCGAGTCGGGAGGTGATCCGGTCCTCCCGAGAGATGCGAGCGTATATCCCGGAACAGCGGGTCGTTCGTATATATAAAGGCCCAGCGGTGCGCCCGGATTTCCCCGCGCTCTTCGTCTCCAACCCCGCATGGGTCTCGGACCACTATGCCATTGAGAAGAAGCCTGGCAAACGTGTGGCCGACCTCGACACCGATCTCCTGGTCTTCGTTCCGAGAGACCAGTTCCGATGGCGCGTACATTGCTGGGTCGAGAAGCGACACGGGCTGCCCCTCAAATTACAGGTTCTAGATCCGCAGGGAGTCATTCTCGAGGAATACGCGTTTTCCGAGATCCGTATCAATCCAACCCAGGCACCGCAGGTCGCTCCGTCTTTCGAAGGAGCGGCTGACTGGAAGCAGGTCCACGCCCCGATGGCTCCGAAGGAGATCTCCCAGTCACTTGCCGCTGGTGGGCCAATGATCGGATTCCGGCCGGTGGCATCTGCGGTAATCTCCGAGCCTGCTGTAAAGTCGTTAGAGCAGCATGTACTTTCAGACGGGCTTGCAGTGGTTTCGGTCTTTGTGGGGCCAGCTACCGATGCCGAAGTCGCCAAGCCCGAAGTCTCCCGTCGGGGCGCTCTTAGTATGGTGGTACGCAAGAAGGGTAGTCAGACGATTACCGCGATGGGCGAGGTTCCTGCAGAGACCGTTCAGGATCTGGTTGAAAGGTTCTCCACCCAATAGAGCCAGGATTCCCTGGTTTTTCTTTTTTTATTCGAAGGAAACAGCATATGAATATGCATCGTCGGGTATTTACCGCTGCATTGGCCGTGGGTCTATGGATTGGGGTTGTCGGACCCGCGCCATCTTTCGCGCAGCGAGGATTGCCGGATTTCACCGATCTCGTAGAAAAGGCGGGTCCGGCCGTGGTCAATATTCGCACCCTGGAGCGGGCGAAGCCCCGTACTTCGGGAGTACCCCAGGGCCCGGGCGGCATGCCCCCTGGTCTCGATGAGAACGATCCTTTCTATGAGTTTTTTCGTCGGTTCTTCCCGCCTGGCCATCCGGCTATGCCTGGGGAGGGTCGTGGTGGGCAGCAGGGCCCTGATACGGGTCCCCAAGGTGGGGCTGAGCCCGAGAATCAGCGCCCGCGGGGCGTTGGTAGTGGTTTCGTGATCTCTGCCGATGGCTTCATCTTGTCAAACCATCATGTGGTCGAGGGTGCTGACGAAGTACTGGTAACCCTGACCGATCAGCGGGAGTTTAAAGCACGGGTTGTGGGGTCTGATCAGCGTACCGATGTGGCTTTACTGAAGATCGAGGTCGCGGGGCTACCAACCCTTCCTCTGGGCGACCCCTCAAAGCTAAAGGTGGGCGCCTGGGTACTGGCGATAGGCTCGCCCTTTGGGCTGGAAAACACGGTCACAGCCGGTATCGTCAGTGCCAAAGGCCGTGAGACGGGCGATTACCTTCCCTTTATTCAGACTGATGTGGCGGTGAATCCTGGAAATTCAGGGGGTCCCTTACTCAATATGGATGGCGAGGTGATTGGTATTAATTCCCAGATATACAGCCGTACCGGCGGCTTTATGGGGATCTCCTTCGCGATTCCGATTGACGAGGCCAAGCGGGTCGCTGACCAGCTCCGCAGCGCGGGCCGCGTGATTCGGGGTCGTATTGGCGTGGCGATTGGGGATGTGACCCGAGAGGTTGCAGAAGCCTTGGGCCTGAAAGGTAACAACGGGGCCCTGGTGCGTAATGTTGACCCCGAGGGGCCCGCCGCCAAGGCGGGTATTGAGCCAGGCGATATTGTTCTCTCGTTTGCCGGTAAGCCGGTGCAGCGCATGTCTGACCTGCCACGGCTCGTGGGTAATACCTCCCCAGGACGTACCGAATCTATTGAGGTCTGGCGCCGCGGCGAGCGTAAGCAGCTACGCATTCAGGTGGTCGAGCTCGAGCCGGAGGCCCGCGCCCAGGCGGCTCCAGCCCCAGCGGCGCAGTCACCTGCTGTCAGCTGGCTCGGGATTGGGGCTTCCGAGCTCTCAGAAGCCCAACGGGCTCGACTCCGGCTCAGCCAGGGTGTGCTGGTTTCGGCTGTCGCCGGCCTGGCAGAACGGGCAGGAATTCGCCAGGGTGACATAATCCTGTCGGTGGACAGGACTCCGATTGCCTCTGTCGCCCAGTTTTCCAACCTGGTCGGCAGCCTTGATCGGAAGCGTCCCGTGGCGCTGCTGGTGCATCGTGACGGCGCATCCTCCTGGATTGTTATAAAACCCTAGTCAAGTCAGATACTTGGCTTTAGAAAACCGTGTGTTGTCAATTTGCAGAATATTCGAAACTTTTCAATCATTGCGCACATCGACCATGGAAAAAGCACCTTGGCCGACCGGATTATCCAGATCTGTGGAGGACTCTCCGACCGTGAGATGGAGGAGCAGGTGCTCGACTCCATGGATCTGGAGCGTGAGCGGGGAATAACCATCAAGGCCCAGACCGCCGCCCTGCAGTATCGGGCACGGGATGGCCAACTCTATTTCCTTAATCTGATTGACACCCCGGGACACGTAGACTTTTCCTACGAAGTCAGCAGGTCGCTATCTGCCTGTGAGGGCGCCCTTCTGGTAGTTGATGCCTCTCAGGGGGTTGAGGCACAGACTGTTGCCAACTGCTATACCGCTATTGAGCTGGGGGTCGAGGTCTGCCCAGTGCTCAATAAGATTGATCTTCCCGCTGCCGATCCTGAGCAGGCCATTGAAGAGATAGAGGATGTGATTGGCATTGAGGCCTCTGATGCGATTCGGGCCAGTGCCAAGACCGGGGAGGGCGTTCAAGACATTCTCGAGATGATCGTGGCTCGAATTCCTTCACCCAAGGGAGATCCGGCTGCCCCTCTGCAGGCATTGATCATCGATTCTTGGTTCGACAATTATGTCGGTGTGGTAATGCTGGTACGGGTCATCAACGGTACCTTGAAGACTAAAGACAAGATTCTCTTGATGGCCACTGGCACCACCCACCCCGCAGACCAGCTCGGTGTCTTTACCCCAAAGTCGCTCGCCCGAGAGTCTTTAAGTGCGGGAGAAGTGGGCTTCGTTATCACCGGTATCAAAGAGCTCAAGGCCGCTAAGGTCGGCGATACGATAACCCTTGCGGGCCGCCCCGCCAAAGAACCCTTGCCAGGCTTTAAAGAGGTCAAGCCTCAGGTATTTGCGGGGCTCTATCCCGTCGAGTCGAGTGAGTACGAAATCATGCGCGACGCGCTGGAAAAGCTCCAGCTCAACGACGCGGCCCTGCAGTTTGAGCCTGAGGTCTCTCAGGCACTCGGCTTCGGATTTCGTTGCGGATTTCTTGGCCTGCTGCATATGGATATCGTGCAGGAGCGTCTAGAGCGCGAGTACGACATTGATCTCATTACTACGGCGCCTACGGTGGTTTATCAGGTGCTCATGAAAGATGGGACCGTCATTGATGTCGATAACCCTTCGAAGATGCCGGATCCTGCCCGGATTGAAGAGATTCGTGAGCCGATCGTCACCGTCTCCTTGTTTATGCCGCAAGATTACGTGGGCGTTGTCATGACCCTCTGTACAAGCAAGCGCGGCGTACAGACAGGCATGACCTATGCTGGACGCCAGGTAAACCTCAACTACGAGATTCCCATGAATGAGATTGTTCTGGACTTCTTCGACAAGCTGAAGTCGATCTCTCGTGGGTATGCGTCTATGGACTACGAGTTCAAGGAGTATCGCGCTTCCGATGTGGTGAAGATGGACATTCTTATTAACGGAGACCGTGTGGACACCTTGTCGGTCATCGTCCATCGCGCGGGCGCACAGTCGCGTGGACGCGAACTTGCCGCGAAGCTTCGCGAACTCATTCCCCGGCAGATGTTTGATGTCGCGGTGCAGGCAGCCATCGGGTCGAACATTCTCGCGCGCGAAAACATCAAGGCCCTGCGCAAGAACGTTTTAGCCAAGTGCTATGGCGGTGATATCACCCGAAAGCGTAAGCTGCTTGAGAAGCAAAAGGCGGGTAAGAAGCGCATGAAGCAGGTGGGTACGGTTGAAATTCCGCAAGAGGCGTTCTTGGCGATCCTCAAGGTAGAAGGCTAATTATGAATTTTGCCCTGATCTTGTTTCTGCTTTGCCTAGTCACGGGTGCGCTCTGGTTCGCCGACCGCATTGTCTGGCGAAAGGCCCGGCCCGCGGGTGCACCACGGCCTGCATTACTCGAGTATACGGCGGGCTTCTTCCCCGTTATTTTCGTGGTCTTTGTGATTCGATCTTTTCTCTTTGAGCCCTTCAATATTCCCTCAGGCTCCATGATTCCCACGCTACGTATTGGCGACCTCATTCTCGTGAAGAAATACAGCTATGGGGTTCGGCTGCCGATTAGCCATCAGTTGCTATTCGAGACAGGACTGCCTCAGCGCGGAGATGTTGCCGTATTTCGGTATCCGCTCGATACCTCGGTGGACTACATCAAGCGTATCGTGGGTCTTCCGGGTGATGTCATCGCCTACGAAAATAAGCAACTCTCCATTAATGGTGTGGTGGTTGCAAAGACGTCCCAGGGTAGCTTTGTAGACGGGACTTCAGCGCGGGTTTCTCGCCAGTTTGGCGAGGCGATTGGTGGCCGAAATTACAGCACCCTCAATGACGATGGGGCGGGCGACTTCTATCTTCTTGAGTCTTTTCCCCATCAGGAATCTTGCCAGCGCACAGCTCTTGGGCTGCGGTGCACAGTGCCCGCGGGTCATTACTTTGCTATGGGCGATAACCGTGACAACTCTGCCGACAGTAGAGTCTGGGGCTTTGTGCCCGAGGCCAATCTCGTAGGGCAGGCCTTTGTGGTCTGGTTTAATGCCAGCGAGATTTTCTCTGGCCGATTCGATCGGTTGGGGTTTTTTGAGTAGGCGATGGCTGAAACCGATTTTATGGTTGGGTTGGCCAGTCTCCAAGACCGGATTCAATACCGATTTTCTGACCCAGAGCTCGCGCGGCTTGCATTTACGCATCGAAGCCACAGCGCCCAGCATTACGAGCGACTTGAGTTTCTTGGGGACAGTGTGCTCAACCTGGCTGTGTCAAGTCTCCTCTATCGCGAGCTTCACGGGTTCACCGAGGGAGATCTAAGCCGGGTGCGATCCAACCTCGTGCGGCAGCAGGCTCTGCACGACATTGCCCAGACCCTGTCGCTCCATCAGCACCTCTTTCTTGGCGATGGTGAGCGCAAGAGCGGTGGCCTGAGGCGCCCCTCGATACTTGCAGACGCACTTGAAGCCCTCATCGGCGCGGTTTTTATCGATGGTGGCTACGATGCGGCAGCACAGGTGGTGGAGCGCTTCTATCGGCCCATTCTCAACCAGGTCGATCCGAAGACCCTGGGCAAAGACGCAAAGACATTGCTGCAGGAATTTCTTCAAGGCCACGGTCTTCCGCTGCCCATCTATCAGGTGGTTGCTACGCATGGGGCGGCGCATAGCCAAGTCTTTGAGGTAGAGTGCTTGATCTCCAAGCTCTCAATTACGGTGCTCGGTTCGGGTGCCTCGCGTCGAGCGGCGGAGCAGGGCGCAGCAGTACATGCCCTCGAGGCGGCACGTCGTGCATTAACCGAGCTGCCTAAGAAGGGTCGACGGGCCAAAAAGGCCGAACCCGCCCCACAGGCGCGGCTTGAGTTCTCGACGCCCAAAACAAGTCCCGATATCAAAGAGCCCTAAGATGACCCACCGGGCTGGCTATGTTGCGTTGGTTGGGCGTCCAAATGTTGGCAAGTCCAGTCTGCTGAATGCTCTGGTTGGTATGAATCTGGCAATTACCTCACGTAAGCCCCAGACAACCCGGCATCGTATTCTGGGGGTACGGACCACCTCAGAGCATCAGATATTTTTTGTGGACACCCCGGGGTTTCAGCAGACCCATACGGCGGCCTTAAATCGTCAACTAAACCGCACCGCCCTATCAGTGCTTCAGGAGGTCTCGGCGGTGGCCTGGGTGATCGAGGCCCACCGACTGAAGCCCGAAGATGAGGCCGTCTTGGCCCGTATTCCTGCGTCGGTTCCTGTGGTTGTTGCATTGAATAAGGCTGATCGCCTCGAGACCGAGGTCGATAAGGCGCGGGCCTTTGCGTTAGGCGCTCAGCTTCAGCGCCTCCGGGCATTTAAGGCCCTAGTACCAGTATCTGCCCTTAAAGGGTTCCAGGTGGATGTTCTGGCCCAGGCGCTTGCAGACTGCCTCCCAGAGGGGCCTGCCCAGGTCGATGCTGATACAGTAACCGACCGTAGTACGCGTTTTTTTGTCTCCGAGATTATTCGAGAGAAGCTCTTTCGGTTCCTCGGTGATGAGTTACCGTACGAGGCGACAGTGGTGCTCGATCGGTTTGAGGAGTCGCCCGCCCAGGAGGGGCGGCGGGCCCAGATTGCCGTGGCTGCGACGATTATCGTAGGCCGAGATTCCCACAAGCCTATGGTCCTTGGCGAAGGGGGTGCGAGGCTTCGCCAGATTGGATCGCAGGCGCGGCTCGATATCGCAGCATTCTGTGATGCGCAGGTTCGGCTCGACCTCTGGGTGAAGGTCAAAGAAAACTGGGCGGACCATGAGTCGTTGGTTCGCAGTTTTGGCTACGATTAGGATCCCAAATGCTGCAGGGCTATGTCTTACATAGTCTGGCCTGGAGAGAGACCAGCCTGATCGTAGAGGTCTTTACACGGGATGCGGGCCGTATCGGGCTCGTGGCGCGTGGCGCTCGCCGTCCACGGTCTGCCCTGCGTGGTCTTCTGCAGCCTTTTCAACCTCTTGCACTGCGCTATTCGACGAAGGGTGAGTTGCGGACCCTAATGGCTGCTGAATGGCTAGGGGGACTGGCCGCACTCGAGGGCGACGCCCTTCTGGCGGGCTTTTACCTTAACGAGCTTCTCAT
This sequence comes from Pseudomonadota bacterium, assembly GCA_046047535.1. Taxonomy (GTDB): domain Bacteria; phylum Pseudomonadota; class Gammaproteobacteria; order Burkholderiales; family Burkholderiaceae_A; genus Hahnella. Next base: position 27,157 of record JBJOHS010000039.1, on the reverse strand, counting down.
GCGGTTGATGCCTCGCGAAGACCCCCATCCGGGCCTCTACGATGCCTATGTCCATGCGCTTGAGGGTATCGGTATCTCATCTACTGTCGTAAAAGACCTTGGCCCCTGGTTACGATGGTTCGAATGTCGCCTGCTCAGGGAGATGGGTGTGGCACCGGACTTTTCTATGGCAGCAGGCTACCCGGTGGAGCTCTCGCGTCAGTACACACTCGTCTATGGGGAGGCCATTACGACGGCGGTAGATACAGGCATTGCTACTTCGGCTGGGCTAGTAGTCTCTGGCGAAGCGCTGCAGGCACTCTCGCGGTACGATTCTGTTTCTAGAGATCCAATATTGGGGTCGGAAGACGCACAGGTTGCCAACGAGGCTAAGCGCATTCTGCGCGGGCTCATTCAGCACCAACTCGGTACGTCGGGCCTGCAGTCTCGACAGACCATTCAAGATCTCGTTCGACTTCGGCAACGGGCACACGAGAGCAGCATTGATAACTATTCGGATGAACGAGGCGTAGATGATTGAACTCGGAGTCAATATCGACCATGTAGCAACCCTCCGGCAGGCACGGCGTAGCTATGATCCTGATCCCATCTGGGCAGCCGTTGAGGCCCACTTGGGCGGTGCCGACGGAATCACTGTTCACCTGCGAGAAGATCGGCGGCATATCCAAGATGAGGACGTCCGGCGTCTGCGTGACCATACACAGATTAAGCTCAATCTGGAAATGGCGGCGACACAAGAGATGGTTGATATCGCGGTGCGTCTTAAGCCGGAGATGGCCATGCTGGTACCCGAGGGTCGGCAGGAGATTACTACCGAAGGAGGGCTCGACCTCGTTGGGCAGCAGTCAGTTCTTCGGCCGCCGATTGCGCGTCTGCGTGATGCGGGAATCTCGGTAAGCGCCTTTATCGATGCTGACCTCGCGCAGATTGAGATGGCTTCAGCCCTTGGGGTGCAGGTCTGTGAGGTGCATACCGGGCCCTATGCGGAGGTCTTTTACGCAAAGGGTCGAGATGCAGAGCAACCTGCTGTGCGGGAGGAGCTCGAAAAGATTCGGCACGCAGGAGAAGAGATTCGTGCCCGCGGAATGCGTTTTAATGCGGGCCACGCGCTGAACTATTTCAATGTGCAGCCTGTCGCCGCGATTGCGGGGGTACGTGAGCTTCACATTGGGCATGCCATCGTCTCGCGTGCCGTCTTTGTCGGTATGCGGGAGGCTGTTCGTGAGATGAAGCGTTTGATGCGCGAGGCTGCGCAGGAAGGCCATAGATGATTGCTGGCGTCGGCACAGACCGCGTGCTCATTAGTCGTATTGAGGCACTCCTTTTGCGCTGGGGCGATCGATTTGTCGGGCGCCTGCTCGGCCCTTCCGAGCAGGCAGAATTCTATCGTCGTCGTAAACGTTCGGAGTTTCGTGCAGCCTCCTACCTCGCAAAACGGTTTGCCGCGAAAGAGGCCTTTGGGAAGGCTTTGGGCTGTGGACTCGCGCACCCGATGAGTCTGCATAGTCTTGAGGTCCTCAATACGGAGAGGGGGGCACCATACCCCGTCTTTCATAAGGCGCTGGCGACCCACATGCAGACCCAGCATCTTCGCGGGTTCGTCTCTCTGTCCGATGAGCAGGATGCCGCGGTAGCCTTCGCTGTGGTTGAGTCCGCCGCGGTTATCGAAAAGGTTTGATTTCTATGTCTGGTCCGCTGATTATTGATGTCGAAGGCCTTCGGGCTTCTGAAGAAGAACTCGATCGACTTGCCCATCCCTGGGTGGGTGGTGTCATTCTCTTCTCGCGAAATTTTATTGACCGTGATCAACTCCGCGGGCTTACCGAGCAAATCCGTCATGTCCGTCGCGCCGATGGCAAGCCACTGCTGATCTCTGTCGACCACGAGGGAGGACGGATACAGCGTTTTCGAGATGGATTCACGGCCTTACCCGCCTTCAGCGTTTTGGGTACGCGACTCGCTGAGGCTCTGGCGCATGGCGATGTCGCTGCCCGCAGCCTTGCGGTAGAGGCGGCCTTAGCCTTCGCGCGTGAGGCCGGCCAGGACCTTGCCTTTGAGCTAAAAGCAGTCGGCGTCGATTTTAGCTACACCCCTGTGCTCGATCTCGATTACCAACGCAGTGTGGTGATTGGTAATCGTTCTTTGGGCAGGCTACCGGAGGTTGTCACGCTCGCCGCTGCGGCGGTCATACAGGGCCTAGCCCAGGCAGGATTTCGTGCCTGTGGGAAACACTTTCCAGGCCACGGCTGGGCCGAGGCGGATTCTCATCACGCTCTTCCCATCGACGATCGGCCACTCGATGAGATTCTCGCGCAGGATATCTGGCCCTACGAGCGACTCTGTGCTGGGCCCTTAGACCGCGCGCTGGTGCAGGCGGTCATGCCAGCCCATGTGGTCTATAGCCAGGTAGACCGTCTCCCGGCAGGTTTTTCTTCGCGTTGGATTCGTGATGTCTTGCGAGGGCGTATTGGGTTTGAGGGGGTGGTGATTAGCGACGACCTCTCGATGGCAGGTGCTGCGGTCTATGCCGATGTTTCTGATCGCGCCCAGGCCGCCTTTGAAGCGGGCTGCGATGCGACGCTGATCTGCAACCGCCCCGACCTCTCGGTGCAGGCCTTGGACACCCTACCGCACCGTATGCCAGATTTCCTTAACGACCCTGATCGTCGGCCTCTCTCGTTATTGATGCCGCGGTAGGAGCCAGATGGCTGTATGGGAGCAGAACCGCGATAACAGATAGTTTTACTAGACGCTAATAGCTCCCATGAGGCCGCGGACAGCCTCTGCATCGTCTGCGCGCCCGTCAAGTACGACCTGTCCGCGCTCTATGGCATAAAACCGATCGCAGACGGTGAGGGCATTGTGAACATTCTGCTCGATGAGCAGTACCGCAATGCCCTGCGATCGTAGGGCGCGGATGGTCTGGAAGATATCTCGCACAATCATTGGCGCAAGGCCCTCTGTGGGCTCATCGATAAGAATAAGCTTCGGGCTGCCCACCAGGGTGCGAGCGATAGAGAGCATTTGTTGTTCTCCGCCCGAGAGTGTTGTCCCAAGCTGGTATCGGCGTTCCTGTAGTCTTGGAAACCGCTCATAGACCCCCAGAAGCTTCTTCTCCGCCGAAGCTCGGGCGTGGCGTTCTACCTGCATGAGCCCGAGACGAAGGTTTTCTTCTACTGTTAATCCGGGAAAGACGCGCCGATCTTCGGGTACGAGCCCGATTCCTAGGTGGCAGATGCGGTCCGAGGCGAGGCCTGCAATCGGGGCACTGTTGAAAGTGATAGAACCGGATGACGGCGCCAGCCAGCCTGCAATAGTTTTTACGATCGTGGTCTTTCCCACCCCATTACGCCCAAAGAGGCCGACCACTTCACCGGGTGCAACATGCAGCGTTACCCCATGGAGAATATGGGAGAGTCCGATCGAAACATGAACGTCCTTGAGCGTTAGAAGCATTAGACTGCCTCCCCAAAATAGGCTGCCTGAACGGCAGGGTTGCCCTTGATCGCGTCGGGGCTGCCTTCGGCGAGCTTCTCTCCCTGCGACATGACCATGATCTTCTTAGATAGACTCATGACCAGATCGACATCATGCTCGATGAGCAGGATGGTGGTGTTCCCACCGAGTACTGCGATGAGTTGTGCGGTCTCATGGGTATCGGCATGTGACATCCCCTGGGTCGGCTCATCGAGCAGCAGAAGGCTGGGGCGTGTTGCCATGGCCATCGCAATCTCAAGGCGCCGCTGGTGTCCGTGAGAGAGGGCGCCCGCACGCATTGACGCATATGTTGAAAGCGTAAATTCGCTAAGAAGCTCTTCGCATCGGGCGTCTGCGATCCGACTCTTCTCTAGGGGGCGTAAGAGGCTCGCCTTGGGCTCAAGAAATTGGCAGGCTAGGCGCAGATTGTCGAGTACCGTGAGGTCTGAAAAGAGGTTGGTAATCTGAAATGATCGGGCCATACCCTTGGCCAGTCTCTTCGATGGGCTCAATCGTGTGATGTCTTCCCCCTCCAGCAGCACATGACCGCTATCGGGCATGAGTGCGCCATTCACGAGGTTAAAGAAGGTGCTTTTTCCAGCCCCGTTTGGCCCAATGATGGAGGTGACACCATGACGGGTGATGCTGAAGTCTACGGACTCGACAGCCCGTAATCCTCCAAATCGTTTACTCAGTTTGCGGGCCTCAAGGACCACGGTGGGGGCGGCAATTTCAGTCGTGGCCATCTGAGGCTCCTTCGGGCTTTCGATTCAGGCGTCCCACCAGAAATCCGACGAGGCCCTTAGGCGCCTGAATGACCACAATAACGAAGATGATGCCTACGATGATGTGATGGTGAGCGGTAAAGGTTCCGACCACAGATTTAAAGAGGGTGAGCAAGACTGCTCCAACAATGGGGCCAATCAATGTTCCAACGCCCCCGAGAATCACGGTAATAACCGCGTTTCCGGAGACGGCAAAGTAGAGAAGCTCAGGCGAGACAAAGCCACGCAGCACTGGGTAGAGGGCCCCTGATACCGCGGCAACAATAGCCGCAATGACAAAGGCAAACCGCTTGGGGCCACGGGGGTCAACGCCAATGAACTCGAGTCTGTGCTCATTAGATTGCACGCCACGCCAAATCTGGCCCATGGGCGTGGTGAGCAGATAGCGTAATACGCCGTAGAGCACACCAATAATGAGCAGCGTAATGCCAAAAAGTGCACCAGGGTTTGCCGTATCTAAGGGGCCAAGGGGTGTCCAGACCTGTAGCACTGGTACGCCGATCAGTCCGTCGGAGGCCCCAAGTTCGCGGGTGTTGTAGACGGCCTTGGCCATGATCTGTGCGAGTCCAAAGGTAATGAGGGCGAAGTAGACTCCCCTGGACCGCAGCGCGATAAAGCTCGCCAGATATCCCAGTGCAGCACTGGCCAGGGCAACGACCAGGAGGCTCAAAGCCAGGGAAGGAGAGATCTCCTTTAATACCAAGGCAGACACATAGGCGCCAAAACCAAAGTAGAGCGCCTGCCCGAGAGACAGAAGCCCCACGATGCCAAGTAGGAGGTCCACCGAGAGTGCGAGTCCACCGAAAATGAGTGCCTCGGTGGCCAGCCTTAGGTAAAAGGTGTCGCCAGAAACACTTCCGACCACAAAGAGCGCTAGGGCAGCCAGAAGAAGGGAGATCTCGGTGATCCGAATCGCGCGTCGCGCGGCCTTATCCATTCTTGAGCCCTCCGTAGAGGCCAGAGGGCTTGAACATCAAGACGATCACCATCACGGTAAAGACCAGCGGGTCTGACCAGACCGGTGAGATAAAAAGCGCCGACAGCGCCTGGAGCTGGGTCAGGGCGATTCCCGCCACAACGGCGCCCTTGATGCTTCCCAGGCCACCAACGATCACGACGGTAAAGGCCAGCAGAATGAAATCGCGGCCCATGGTAGGGAAGACCGAGTAAATCGGAGCCAGTAAGAGTCCGGACAGCGCAGCCAGAGCAACCCCTAGCCCAAAGGTGATGGCATAGATGCGGGTGACCCGAATTCCCAAGGATGCAGTCATATGCCGATCGAAGGCCGAGGCACGAATGACCGATCCAAGCGCGGTCTTGTAGATCAGGGCCCAGACAGAAAAGATGATGAGTGCGCCAAAGCCCATGAGAAAGATGCGGTAGTTGGGGAAGAAGACCCCCAATATCTCCGTGGCGCCTGGAATGGGTACGTCAATCCGCAGCGGGTTTGCACCCCAGACAATCTTGTAGACATCCTCAAGAACAATGGCAATACCGAAGGTCAAGAGGAGGGTAAGAATATGGCGATCTTTTGAGTTAAAGACTTTCTGAATCAGAAAGCGCTCTGTGGCCATACCGACCGGGAACATGAGAAGCGGAATAAGCGCAATACATAGCCAGAATGGTATTCCTAGCCCCAGAAGCGAGAGACCAATGAAGGCGCCTGCTGCATAGAATTCGCCATGAGACATATTGATCACATCGAGCAGACCGAAGATGATCGTGAGTCCCAGGGCCATTAAGATGACCGCGATACCAATAGAGAGCCCATTGATAATCTGGGGCGCGTATACAAACTGCAGGGCTTCGATCATAAGAGTGTCCGCACTAAATTCCAGCAAGCCCCGCCGTTGGAGCCCGCTGGATTTAATCTATTGATTTAGAAACGGGTACAGACGTCGGCGCCGACAGCGTCGTCTGGGTTCACCCTGCCGATAATGTTGAACTCGCCGTTTTCAATCCGTACGGCAAGCATTTCTTGCATCGCCTGATGATCTCCCGCCCGCATGGTCTTCTTGCCTTGAGGCGTATCCCAAGATAGCCCTCGAATAGCCTCCCGCAACTTGGCAGTCTCTACAGACTTTGCCTTCTCCGCTGCAGCCTTGTACAGGTAGATAAGGCCATAGGAGTCAGCCCCATAAAGATCGGGAAGTGTCTTGTACGCAGACTGAAAAGAGCTGACAAACTTCTTGTTGGCGGGGTTGTCGATCTTTGGCGAATACCCCACACCAGTTACGAATCCTTCGGCAGCCTTACCAATCGCAGGAAGGTTTTGGGATGTCACCGTACCTGAGGCCCCGACCAGAATGACATTGCGATTCACCCCATACTCCGCCATCTGGCTAAAGAAGCGGACGGTGTCATTGCCTGCGACCGAGGTGTAGATAACTTCAGGCTTGGCCGATCGTATCTGTCCGAAGTAGGGCGAGTAGTCTTTGTTGTCTAGGGGGGCGAATACCTCGCCAACGGCCTTCGCCCCCTTGGCTGTTGCTGCTGCCTTGAATGCGGCAACTGTACTGCGGCCCATCTCGTAATCGGGGCCTAAAAAGAAGACATTGGCGTTTGGTTTCTCCTTCACCATCCAGGCCGCGAGCGCTGCAGACTGCATGCCCGCGCGGGCGTTTACCCGAAAGACATTGGGGGAGCAGCGGTCACCGGTGATGGAGTCCGCAAAAGAGACTGTGGTCGCCATCAGCCGGTCGTTGCGCTCTGCGATCTGCCCTACCGCCAATGTGGCGCCTGAGTTTACGGTCCCGGTAAGAAAGTCGACCTTTGCAACCTGAAAGAGCTTCTCTGCCTTCTGGGTCGCAACGGCTGGGTTCGCCTCACTGTCCTCAAAGAGGAGTTCGATCTTGCGGCCCATCACCCCGCCCGAGGCATTGACCTCCTTTACGGCCAATTCAAGGCCCCACCGGACTTGCTGTCCAATGCCGGTATAGGTCCCCGATAAGGGGGTAACCACACCGATCTTAATGGGGCCTTGCTGAGCCTGAAGGCCTGGTGTCATAGCCAACATAAGGGCTGTAAGCGGGGCTGAAAGCGTCAGTGCTTTGATGTTTTTCATTGCGTCTCCTTGGTGTCAGTAAATGGACTACTTCCCTACAAATTGGGGTTGACGCTTTGCATGGAATGCTTCCACCCCTTCTTTGAAGTCTTCTGAGGTCCGCAACTGCCCATAGCAGTGCCCCTCGATCTCAATAGCCGTGCTCAGGAACGCGTCTTCTGTCTCATTAAGAAGCCGCTTGGCGGTGCGCTGGGCAATCGGCGAGAAGCCAATCAGCTCGTTGACCAGGGTGTCGGTAGCAGTACCGAGGCTCTGGTTGGGAACCACCTCGGTTGCTACGCCCCAGTCGTAGGCCTGCTGCCCGGAGATACGTCGCGACCGCATGACAATGTCTTTGGTACGTGCGATGCCGACAATTTTTTGGAGTCGTGCCGAGCCACCAGAGCCCGGAATCTGTCCGAGCTTCTGCTCGGGAAGTGCGTACAGAGTGGTATCTGTAGCGATGCGGAAGTCGCAGGCCAGAGAAATCTCAAAGCCCACGCCAAAGCAATAGCCCTGATTCGCAGCAATAACCGGCTTTGCGCAACGGGCTGGCGCCGCAATGTTCCATGCGAGTCGCGATACATGCTCGGGGGATGCCTGTAGAAATCCCTTGATATCGCCGCCACTGGAAAAGTGCTCGCCATCGGCCCGCAGCACAATCACACGCACGCGGTCATCGGCATCGAGGGCCTCGAAGGCGGCGCGCAGTTGGTCGCGCTGGGCCATGGCGATGATATTGAAGGGTGGCCGAGAAAGCACGATGTCTGCGCGCTTTCGGCCTGCATCAATCTCGATGCGGAATCCGTCTGGCGTCTCTAGAAGGTCGCGTAAGGGGTGTTTCAGATCGGTCATAGGGGTCAGCTGCTCCATTTACAGGGGTTCAAATTCGCCGGCCACCAGTAGCCTGCGAAGAATCTTTCCGACTGGGGATTTCGGAATACTCTTTACAAAGATGTATTCGCGGGGACGCTTAAAATTCATGAGGTCAGAGTCTCGGCAGTGCGCATCGAGTTCCTCGGCGGGTACACGATCTTTTACCGGCTTGATAAAGGCCACCACCTTCTGACCGAGTCGCTCGTCCTTTAGGCCCACCACGGCGACCTCATCGATCCTCTCGTGTAGCGACAGTACCGACTCAATCTCCACCGGCGAGATGTTCTCACCGGCGGAGATGATCATGTCGTCTACGCGCCCAGTCACAAAGAGTTCGCCTTCCTCGTCAAAGTAGCCGGTATCCCCCGTAAAGAACCATCCATCACGGATTGACCGCGTATTGACCTCTGGTCGCTTCCAGTAGCCCTCAAAGGCCTCATCGCTCTGCATGTCACAGATAATCTGGCCCTCCTGGCGAGGCATACAGGTCTGTGAGGGATCCGTAGCTGTGTCACCTGCGTCAAACGAGACGACACGTAACCGCGCGTTGAGCCCCTGGCGTCCAGCACTTCCGGGCTTTCTGACCGCCTGTTGATTGATGGCGTAGGTGTATATCTCGCTGGAGCCGTAATGGTTGACAAAGAGGTCCGGAGAAAAGGTCTCTTGAAGACGCAGCAGCAGCGCATCGTGCATTGGGGCGCCGGCAAATCCGAGCTTGCGTACCGAGGCAACGCGTTCGGGTCGGAAGCCGGCCGCATTCAGCATGTCGTGATAGAGGGTTGGCACCAGATAGAGATGGGTTGCCTGATGGGACTCAATGGCCGCGATAAATGCCTCTGGGTTCCAACGCGGGAAGGCGACATAGGTGCCGTTGGTAATTCCCATCGCTAAGAGGGTTCGGACCCCCATGGTGTGATAGAGCGGCATTACCCCAACCGTTGTCTCGTGCATGCGGTATTGGTTTTGCGCCACATGGGCAATCGCCGCTGCCCGCTCTGCCCGCTGTCGTCGTGGCACGCCCTTTGGTCTGCCGGTGGTGCCCGAGGTATAGAGCATCACAGACCAGTCCTCTGGGGATGCATTCGCCTGTGGCATCGCAGGCTGACTGCGAATGGCCTCATAGGTGTCGGCCTGGCCACCAAGGGGCGTTGAGCCGCAGGTGAGCGTCGCGAGATGCCGGGCACTCTGGCTGGTCCTCCAGTTCTCCCAGGAGACTGGCTCCACGACGCTTAGTGCCGGCTCGGCATTTTCGACGAAGAAGTCAATTTCTTCGGGCTTGGAGCGCCAATTCACGGGAACAATCGTGATCCCACTGGCCTGACAGGCCCAGTGCAGGGTGGCCGCCTCCGTGCGGTTTTGCAGAACTGTGAGCACCCTGTCACCACGTCGCAGGCCCTTTTCTTTAAGGTAGCGTTGGACAGCGCCAATCTCGAGCGCCCACTGCTCATAGCTATATTGGGTGGTGTCAGACGCGAGGCCAATCAGGTCTGGTGCGCGCTCAACCGCCTGTAAAAAACTGCGTCCCAGATCAAGCATCCTGCGTCTCCTGGTCTGTCTGGTCTTCTGCGCGCTGTTGAGCCACCTCAGTAATCGCTTGGATCATGCCGGTATACCCAGTGCACCGGCAGAGGTTCGCGGAGACTGCAATACGAATCTCTTCTTCTGTAGGCTGAGGTGTCGTGCGAAGCAGGTCTTCGGCCACCATCAGAAACCCTGGGGTGCAGAAGCCGCACTGTAAGGCGTGGTGTCGCGAGAAGGCCTGCTGAAGATCTGTCAGGGATTCGGATGGTGCGAGGCCCTCTACCGTGGTGATCGCTGCCCCCTCAACCTCGCGCGCAAGCGTAAGGCAGGAACGGACGGCAACCCCGTCAAGATGCACCGTGCATGCGCCGCAGACACCGTGTTCACAACCGGCGTGGGTGCCAGTAAGCTGAGCGTCTTGGCGCAGGAAGTCTAGGAGGCTCGTGCGGGGCGTGCAGGCCGCTGCAACAGGCCTGCCGTTAATGATGAGCCTGAGAGTCTCCGGGTCGTGATGGCTGATTGTTCTCATGGTCATTGTTATGGTCTGGCGTCTCGGTGAAATGGGGGCTGGCCAAGGGCCTGCAGGCAGGCGCGCCGTCCGAGTCGGGTCATGAGATGACGTCGAAAGTCGGCGGTTGCCGTTGGATCCGTTCTCACCGTCTGCTGGGCAGCGAGTCGTGTGAGTTGCCTGTCAATATCGTCTAGCGCAATCGCGGTGGGTATCTCAATACGCACCGGAATGTCGTCGATTCCGCCAAAGGCAAAGATGGTCGATGCCGCGCGCGCAATCACAAGCACGGAGACCACCGCAAAGTCGCCGTGTCGGTAGCCAAATTCTGCAAAGCCGATTCTGTCTGTGGCTGAAAGCCTTGGAAATCGGGCGGTCACAATGATCTCGTCGTCCCGGAGGCTGGTTTGAACGGGGCCGGTAAAGAGGTCCCCCGCAGCGATGTCGCGGCTGCCTCCTTCTGAGGCTGCGGTCACACTCCCTTCAAGTGCAAGAAGCGCAAGCGGTAGTTCCGCACTGGGGTCTGCGTGGGCAATCGATCCGCAGACGGTTCCGCGTTGGCGAATGGGTCTGTGTGCGACCCAGGGCAGGATTACCTCAAGAATAGGATGGGTGACGGTCTTGGCCTTCAGTGCATCCTCAAGTCGTGCCTGGCGCACCATGGCGCCAACCTCCAGTGATGTTTTCGTTTCACGGAGGAGCGATAGCTCTTGTATCTTTGAGAGTGCGATCACTGAAGCGGGTTCAGAAACCCGCATGCCCATAGAAGGTAGAAGGGTCTGACCTCCCGCCAGGATTCGGGTATCGCCTTTTTTGTGTCGAAGCATGGCGCATGCCTCAGCCACCGTGGTGGGAAAGTAGAGATCGAAGGGCGCCGGCTTCATTGGCGCAGCCCCAGGGCAGAAAGAAGGCGCTGCCACCACGAGGGTGCCGGCGCTATGTCTGTGCTGCCGTCTATGCTGCGCAGCGCCTCACGCGCGAGCGACCGAAAGAGTTCTGCGAGCACCAGCCGGGTTGCGCCTTCTAAGAGGCGCGCACCGATTGCAGCAAGTTTGCCCGAGACAGACGCCTGGTATTCATAATGCAGTGCAGTCTGGCTGCCCTGGCGCTCGAGTCGAACCAGGCCCGCACCCCGCGCAAATCCGAGGCTACTCTGACCCGTGCCCGTTAACCTGAGGCTCTCGGGCTCGACGATTTCAGTCAGGCCCATCGTTGCTTCGAACCGGGCCTTCACCAGCCCGATGCGGATGACTGCCGTGCAGTCGTATTGCACTGCGCCGTCAGAGCGGCGTACGCGTATTGCCTCGCAGCCCGGAATAATGCGCCGGATGCGGTTTTCATCGAGTAGCACCGCAAAGAGTGCCTCGGGAGACACAGCAAAGACGAAGCTGCCGGATGCTTTCAGGGGTCCCTCTGACGTGGGGTCGGAAGTCGTCTTGGTCGTGTCGTCCTGGTCTGCGGTGATTCGTGTCATGACACCTGCTTCGCAGAGCCACTGGTGCACCCGAGGGGGCGAAGCAGGCAGGGTAATACCGCTTCTCTGTAATGCATCACCTACCGCATTCGCGATGCAGATGGGGGTACTCATGTTGTTACCTTCCCCGAGGCCCTTGGCGCCCAAGGGGGTGAAGGGGCTGGGCGTAGACTGGTGCACGATCGCGGGGCGTGGCACTTCCATGGCTGTGGGTAGTCGGTAGTCGGCGAAGGTACCGCTTTGGAAATTTCCATCGACGTCGTACAGAAACTCTTCGTAGAGGGCGGCGCCAACCCCCTGGGCAAAGGCCCCGTAGATCTGACCATCAGCCAACGAGGGGTGCAGTAAGGTGCCCGCATCATGAATCGTTAGGTACTCATCAATACACACCTGACACGTGTCGGTGTCTATTTCGACACCGCAGACATCAAGCACGAAGCCATAGGCGGCGGAGGTGTTCACCCGGTCTTGGGCGTCGGGCGCAGAGAGCGTTTCCGGCGACCAAAAGGCGGTTTCGCGAAGACCCAGTTCCTGCTCGGCTCCCAGGGCCTCCTGGGTAAGGGCCGGGGACCAATGAAAGGTGCCGGCGAGCCGACCAAACCCCATCGACTGCGCAGGGTCTGTACGCGATCGCACCTGCCCCCCTTCAAAGATAATGTCCTCGGGCTTGCAGCGCCAGAGTCGGGCCGCGTAGACAGAGAGCTTTGCCTTGAGTCGAATCGCTGCGATCTGCGCACAGCCTGCCACGGCACCGGCAAATCGGCTTGAGTAGTTTCCTGAGCCTGCCGACCAGGCATCCTTTTGGGTGTCTAGTTCCGTATTCACCACCACCGCCTGTGAGCCAAGCCCAAAGACGCGTGCGACCACCTCGGCGGTCACTGTCTGGTGGCCCTGGCCGGCTGGCGCAGAGGCCAAGATAACGGTGACTGCACCCGAGGGATCGATAGAGACCGTTGCGGTAGCTAGGGCGCCATTTTTGGGTCCGGCCTTTGCCCGCTGATCAGCGGTGAGTACGGTAGTGATATACCCCATGTTCGAGATGCTCGGCTCCACGATTGCTGCATAGCCAATACCGTAGAGACGCCCTTCTTTGGCGAAACGCTGCTTCTTCTCTTGTATGCGCTGATAGACCGGGTGGGCCAAGAGGGCTGCAAGAGCTGCCGGATAGTCGCCAGAGTCATAGAGGGCGCCTGCAGCAGCTCGATACGGAAAGCATGCTGGCTGGACAAAGTTCACCGCCATGACTTCCGGAACGGTCTTTCCAATCTTTTCCGCGATTCTGCGGACCATCCCTTCCAGGGCGAAGTAGACCTGTGGGCCACCGAATCCACGTACCAGACCGGTGGGTATCTTATTGATCATTACTACCCGATTGCGAATACGCAGCGATTCGATGGCGTAGGCCCCTGTCATGCAGCCGTGCATCCGGTAGAGCGTGGCGGGCTCAGGCGCCCTTAAGAATGCGCCACAGTCTTCGATCTGGTCGAAGTCCAGCGCGAGGATCTTTCCGTCTTGACGGACAGCCGCCTTCAGTCGTGTAGACCTAGCGGTTGCGGAGGTTAGGGCAGTGAGGTGTTCGAGTCGGTCCTCAATAAACTTTACGGGGGCACCAGCCTTGCGCGAGGCCAGTGCGGTCATGACCAGATAGGGGAGCATGGCCTGCTTGACACCGAAGCTACCGCCGGAATCTCTTGGGGATCGGTGTCGTAGCCTATTGCCGGGAACTTTAAGTGCCGCCGCGGCTACCACATGGAGCGAAAAGGGCCCCATAAAGTTTGACCGCAGGTCATAACTGCCATCGTGTGGGCAGTATTCCGCGACCACCCCACCGGTCTCCATGGGGGTGCAGGAGTTGCGGGGGTAGTTGAAGCCTTCCTCAAGCACATAATCCGCGTTTGCAAGCGCACCATCGACATCCCCATAGTGATAGCTTCTATCGACGATGCAGTTGGATCCCAACTCGGGGTGGAGAAGCGGTGCATCTGCTTCAAGCGCTTTTTTGCTGTCTACCAAGGCGGGTAGGGGTGCCAGCATAACTTTGACCAGAGCAGCCCCGTCTTCTGCCACCGCCCGTGACTCTGCGATCACTACGGCAATCGGTTCCCCCACATAGCGGACCCGGTCGATCGCGAGGCAGTGTTGCTTCAATGCGCTCTTCACGCTCACCACAAACGGCTGTGACCAGGCGAGCACATCCTCGGCAAGAAGTACCGCGCGTACCCCTGGGAGAGCGCAGGCGGCTTTTGTGTCTACGGACGTAATGGTTCCGTGTGCTATTGGTGATCGAACGATTGCTGCGTGCAGCAGGCCGGGGGGAGAGGGTAGGTCGTCGATAAACTGACCCTTCCCGGTAAGCAGGTAGCCGTCTTCTACCCGCAGGAGCGCAGACTGATCCGATGGCTGGCGTGAGGCGGGGGTCGCCGAGAGTTTCATAGCGTGTCGGGTCTCATGGACCATCACTCTACGAACCTACGCTGGGCTCCACAGCCCTTAGCGGCGGGCGTTTGGCTCGCCCGTCTGCCTATTGATCAGATCGTCCGAAATTCTTTTGCTTCTACCTGCCTGCGGTAATGGCTTGGAACCACACCTTGATGCTGGCGGAAGAAACGCGAGAAATGGCTCTGCGCCGAGAAGCCGAGGTCGCTGCTGATATCTTCCATGGGCTTCGTCGTCACTGCCAGCGCATGGAAGGCGCGTTCCATTTTGAGGGCATTGGCGTAGACCAGTGGCGAGAGGCCGGTACATCGACGGAAGAGTTCGAAGAAGTGTGATCTTGATAGGTCGACGGCCTGGGCAAGGGTGGCCATGTCAGAGGCCAGATCGGGGTTCTCTTTGAGTAGCCCGATAGCGCGGCGCACCCGAGCATCCATAAAGTTTCTGTCTTGTCGGTGTTTCTGAGAAAACACCCGGGCTGCGCTGTCTGCTCCTTCAAGAAAGGAGAGGCTTAACTCAGCCAGAATGACTTCAATCTTGTCGTGGGCAATCGTGTCCGACCACCAGAGTTCCATGACGATCGATTCGATCAATCGCTTCTGGTGTTCCTGAAGGGCCGAACAGCACCGTGCGAAAAATTTTGGATAAAGCCCGGGATGAATATCTTTGGAGAATCGCGATAGCCAAGAGGGTTCGAGATAGAGGGCAAGAATGACCGGATGTTCATCCGGTTTCTCCAGTGCATGGATATAGGCGTGCGGCTCCCAGGCATTAATGAGTACCGCATTCTCGTCTGTAAGCGGTGCTGTCTGACCATTCACACAGAAAGCGGTATCTGGCCCGGATGCCTTAATGAGAATGTGGCAGTGATGGTGGGCGTGGGTTACAAGGGCCGCATCCATCTTCAGCAGCGCGAGTCTGCCAAAATCACCATGAAGGAGCCGAATAGCCGAAGACATGCGGCATTATGAGCCGCCCCATGCATTGGCTGCTAGGGAGCGGCGGACGATGTAGGGGACAATACCAAGGCGGTTTGATAAATAATCGGACGATTTGGTAAACCCTATGTCCCAGATGACTACAGATACTAGCGTGATCTACGACGCCGACTGCCGGCGCTGTACGCGCCTGGCCAGCTTTCTTGATCAGGTACAGAAGAAGCACCCGGCCTATTTCTGTCGCCCCGTACCGCCTTTTGGCGATGCGCAGGCCGCGCTTCTGGTCGTGGGGCTCGCACCTGGGATGCATGGCGCCAATGCCTCAGGGCGTCCCTTTACCGGAGACGCCTGTAGTGACCTTCTCTATGGGAGCCTCTTCGCGCAGGGGTTCTCGACCGGCCCGCGTTCGCTCGACGCAGCCGACGATCTTCGGATGATCGACTGTCGCATTACCAATGCGGTCAAATGTCTGCCGCCCGACAACAAGCCGCTGCCTGCCGAGGCCACTAACTGCCGGCCATTTTTACAGGCGGAGATCGAAATGGTGGCGCCCCGGGTCATTCTCTGTCTTGGGGCAGTCTCGCATGATGCGGTACTGCGTTGCTTTGATCTGAAGGCGCAGGGCATGAAGCGTGGCGACTTCGCCTTCGCCCATGGTGCTGTCCATACGGTTGGGCGGGTACATCTCCTTGATAGCTATCATCCGAGCCGGTACAACATCAACACCGGGCGGCTCACCGTTCCCATGTTTGAGGAGGTCGTTGCCCGGGCGCGGTCTCTGGTAGATCAGGCAGGGCCAAGGCCGTGACCAATAACGATACAGATACCGACACGTCGCAGCCCCCAGAGACGGCCCAGGCGTCTAGCCCAGGCTTTGAGGCTGCCTTTGCCGGATTTGACCTCAAGGCTTTTCTTGCGGGGCTACCAAATCTCCCTGGGGTCTATCGCTTCTCCAACAGACAGGGCCAGCTTCTTTATGTAGGAAAGGCGAAAGATCTCAAGAAGCGCGTCTCCTCTTACTTCCAGAAGACAGGCCATAGCCCGCGTATTGCCCATATGGTCTCGCAGATTGCGGTGGCCGAATACACCGTGGTGCGTTCAGAAGCCGAGGCACTCCTCCTAGAAAACAACCTGATTAAGACCCAGTCGCCCCGCTACAACATTCTCTTTCGTGACGATAAGTCGTATCCGTTTCTTCGCATGAGCCGGCATGCCTTTCCCCGCATTTCCTACTACCGCGGAGCGGTCGATAAGAACGCAGACTACTTCGGGCCGTTTCCAAATGCCTGGGCGGTTAAAGAGAGTATTCAGATTCTGCAGAAGGTCTTTCGGCTGCGCAGCTGCACCGACAATGTGTTGGCCAACCGTTCGCGTCCCTGTCTTCTTCATCAGATCCATCGGTGCAGTGCCCCCTGTGTCCGCGAGATTAGTCCGCAGGAGTATCAGCGCGACGTCGATAGGGCACTTTCTTTTCTCCGCGGAGGCCATGAGGAGGTTCTCAGTGCATTACAGGCTGACATGCAGGCGGCCTCCGATCGACTCGCCTTCGAAGAGGCAGCCGTCTATCGTGACCAGATCGGGGCCCTGTCGCGGGTTCTGCAGCAGCACTCCATGGAGACAGAGTCCATTCAAGACTGCGACATCTTGGCCGTCGTGGGGGATGGACAGCGGGTGGTTGTCAATCTCGCTATGGTGCGCGGCGGCCGGCACCTCGGTGATCGTCCGTATTTCTCTGCGCAGATTACCGGCCCAGAGTCAGACGATACCCTTGATGAGGCACTCCTTGCCTTTGCCAGTCAGCATTATCTGGACACCACGCCCGCCGCGACCCTGGTGGTTAATCGTGAGGCGTCTGTGCAGGCACTCTCGGACTGGTTCTCGGTTGGGCAGTCGCATCTGGTGCGTGTCCTGCATGCGCCGCAGGGTAAGCGTCGTGACTGGCTCCGTCTGGCAGAAGACAACGCGCGACTGGCGCTGGTGCGGCGGGCCCAGGAGCAGGGTGGTGCAGAGGCACGCACACGTCTGTTGGCAGAAACATTGGGCCTGTCGACCGATGACAACGACCTTGCGAGCCTAAGGGCCGAGTGCTTTGATATCAGCCATACCAGTGGTGAGGCTACCCAGGCATCGTGCGTGGTTTACCACCATCATGCGATGCAGTCGGCAGAATACCGTCGGTTCAATATCCAAGACATTACGGCCGGTGATGACTATGGCGCCATGCGACAGGCCTTGCGTCGTCGGTATGAAGAGGCTGAAAGCCTGCCGGACCTTGTACTGATCGATGGTGGTAAGGGGCAGTTATCGGTGGCCATGGAGGTCTTTGAGTCTCTCGGCCACGACACCAGTATGCTCGTGGGCGTTGCGAAGGGGGAGGGCCGCAAGGTGGGGCTAGAGCGCCTTATCTTCCCGGACGGCCGCGAGTTGGCCTTGGGTCGGGATCATGGCGCCTTGATGCTTATCGCGCAGATTCGCGACGAGGCGCACCGGTTTGCTATTACCGGCATGCGCGCGAAGCGTGCAAAGGCGCGTATGGGGTCGGTCTTAGATGAGATTGAGGGTGTCGGCCCGAAGCGCAGACAACGTCTCTTGTCTCGATTCGGAGGCCTTCAAGGGCTTAAGAAGGCCTCGGTAGACGACCTCGCCACGGTCGAAGGCGTCTCCGTCGGTCTTGCAGAAGAGATCTATCGGCGCCTGCACTAAGGCTGTGGCGCCCACACTAAAATAGTGGTCTGTCTGGAGCGCTCAGTCTGTGGCGTGCAGTCTGGAACGCGTTTATGTCTTTTGTTTCTGCACGAGCGTGAGTGCCACCACCGACAGCAGAAGGCTCCAGAACCAGATGCCCTGTGACATAGGAAGCACCGTGCGAGCCTCTCCAGCCGTACCCGCGAGCGAGACCCCGAGCCAGAGGCCGATCGCAAAGGCTGTGGTCATCATAACGAGCCCACTGAGGGCCGATGCTGCGCCAGCCATCTGTGGAAAGGGCGCTACCGCCCCACTCTGCCCGCAGGGTTGATGTATGCCGTGCCCCAGCATGTAGAACCACCAGGGTACAAGCAATGCGGAAACGCCGTCGACGCCGGAGACTGCCAAGAGCCCCTGCACGGATCCGGCACCCAGGGTAATGAAGGCGCCAAGTTTCACCGTTTTCTTCAGGCTCATTCGGCGCAGAAGCCAACGGCAGAAAAACGTGCCGCTAATGTATGCAAGCGAGCTTGAAAGCATCACAAAGCCATACTGCGATTGCGACAGCCCGAGCACCTCGATATAGACGAATGAGGACCCAGCGAGAAAGGTAAATAGGCCGCCGTAGCTGGTGGTGGCAAGTAAGGCAAAGGCCCAGAAGCTCTTACTGCGGGCAATCGTGATCCAGTTCTTGACCAGAATCCGCGGCTGCAGCGCCTCAGGATTTGGTTGTCGCAGAGTCTCTTCAAGCCTTACAACAAGTACCGTAAGACAGACCGCTCCGAATACCGCCAGCGCCAAGAGGGCGGTTTTCCAGCCCACAAATTCGGTGAGCACGCCTCCTACCGGGGCGCTGAGGCAGGCAAAGACCCCGAGGCCGGTAAGCCCCTTACTCATAATACGCGCGCCCTCGAGATGGTCGTAGAGATCTCGCACAATGGCACGCGCAACGACCACACCAGCCCCCATGGCCAATCCCTGCACAACCCGCCATCCGATGAGTTGTTCCATAGAACCGGAAAATGCACTGCCAATAGAGGCGAGCACATAGGCAACCATGCCGACCAACAAGGTGGGTCGGCGGCCAAAGCGATCAGACAACGGCCCCCAGACCATCTGTGAAAGTCCAAAGGCGAGCACCAGGGCGGAGAGTGTCAGTTGGGCCTGGGACATCGAGGCCCCAAAGCCCGCGGTGATGGCAGGGAGTGCCGGTAGGTAGAGATCTGTGGTTACGGGCTGAAGGCCAAGCAGAAGGGCAAGCACAATAATGACGGTGCCCTGGGACATGTGTGTCACGAAAACACTTTCTTACGGCCCTCACAGGAGCCGTAACGAGAAGTCAGAAGGAGAGAGGTGAGGACCTTTAGCTGAGGCTGTTTTTTATCAGCGTAAGGGCAATGGTGAGCACGACGAGTACACCGAAGACGACGGCAAAGACTTTGGTGTTTCGCGAGGCAATTCCACCATCAACACCCCGACTACGCACCAGATAGATGGGGTAGAGAAACGGCAGAAGGACGATGATTCCAAAGAAAATAAAGAGATGTGTGCTGGCATGTTGCATGGCGACCCCCAGGGATAAGTGATAACCCTTGACAGACGAGATGATACGCGTTTTTTACTGCACTCCGAACCAGTCGTCGTCGCGCGCGCATTCTGGCGCAATACCATGCCCCGCAGACCGAACGACGCCCGATGGGGCGTCCCGATGGGGCGTCTCGGAGGTTTATCTCGCTAACGGGTCATGGGCTTATAGCGAATCCGCTTTGGCTTTGCCGCCTCTTCGCCTAGGCGCCGCCGCTTATCCTCTTCGTACTCCTGATAGTTGCCCGCGAAGAACTCCCAATGCGAGTTGCCCTCACAGGCGAGAATGTGGGTTGCAATGCGGTCGAGAAACCAGCGGTCATGGGAAATCACCAAGACGCAGCCTGCAAACTCCAGCAGCGCGTCTTCGAGCGCGCGTAGGGTCTCCACATCCAGGTCGTTGGAGGGCTCATCGAGCAGTAATACATTGCCCCCCTGAATAAGCGTCTTGGCAAGATGCAGGCGACCACGCTCACCGCCAGAGAGATTGCCGACAACCTTACCCTGGTCGCCGCCTTTGAAGTTAAACCGCCCGAGATAGGCCCGCGACGGCATCTCAAACTTGCCCACCGTAAGGGTGTCTGCCCCGTCGGCCACCGCATCAAATACGGTTTTGCTGTCGTCTAGCCCCTCGCGCGATTGATCAACCGAAGAAATCTTCACGGTCTGGCCAATCTCAATCGTGCCTGCATCGGGCTTCTCTTTGCCCTGAATCATCCTAAAGAGCGTCGACTTACCCGCGCCGTTGGGGCCAATAATCCCTACGATCGCGCCGGGGGGAATGGCAAAAGAGAGCTGATCCATAAGCAGGCGATCACCAAACGATTTCGAGACATTGGTAAATTCAATGACCTTGTCCCCGAGTCGTTCTCCTGGCGGGATGAAGATCTCCTGGGTCTCGTTACGTTTCTGGTACTCAAAGCTATTCATCTCTTCAAACCGCGCCAGACGGGCCTTTGACTTCGCCTGCCGTGCTTTGGGATTCTGACGTACCCACTCCAGCTCTTGCTTCATCGCCTTCATGTGGGCATCGACCTGCTTGTTCTCTTGCTCGAGCCGGGCCTCCTTCTGCTCTAGCCAGCTTGAGTAATTGCCCTTCCAGGGGATCCCGTGCCCACGATCAAGCTCGAGAATCCATTCGGCCGCGTTGTCAAGAAAGTACCGGTCGTGGGTGACCGCCACGACGGTTCCTGGGAAGCGCGTGAGAAATTGCTCAAGCCAGTCGACCGATTCGGCATCAAGGTGGTTGGTGGGCTCATCTAAGAGCAGCATGTCGGGCTTAGAAAGTAAGAGTTTGCAGAGCGCCACCCGTCGCTTTTCGCCGCCAGAAAGGTTTCCAATGACGGCCTCCCAGGGGGGCAGTCGCAGGGCATCGGCCGCAATCTCCATCTGGGTCTCCATATCGGAGCCCCCGGCCGCAATGATGGCCTCCAGTTTGCCTTGTTCTTCTGCAAGCTTATCGAAGTCGGCATCTGGCTCCGCGTAGGCCGCATAGATTTCCTCAAGCCGTTGTTGTGCCTGGGCAAGCGCTCCCAGGCCTGCAGCCACCTCCTCCCGAACCGTCTTCGCAGCATCAAGCTGGGGCTCTTGCGGAAGGTAGCCAATGGAGACTCCCGCGAGATGCTGCACCTCCCCATCAAACTCTTTGTCGGCACCGGCCATGATCTTGAGCACCGTAGACTTTCCAGAACCATTGAGGCCGAGGAGCCCGATCTTTGCGCCAGGAAAAAAGGACAACGATATGTCTTTGATGATCTGCCGCTTCGGGGGAACCACCTTGCTCACGCGGAGCATCGACATGACATATTGGGCCATTGCAGAAGTCTTTCTTTCTTAAAGGGAGTTGGCAATTGCGCGTGCGTATGCTTCATCATAGCGCCTGGTAATTTTTCTTTAAAAGGACAGTACATGCTAGATGTTGAATCGCTGCAGTCACGAGATGCCAAGGCCGTTGTCCATGGCCTGACCAACCTGTCTCTGCATGCTAAGCGTGGGGCCAGTGTGATTCAGTCTGGTAAGGGCGTATGGGTGCGAGACATCCATGGCCGCGACTACCTTGAGGCCATGTCGGGACTCTGGTGCATTGCCCTGGGCTATGGCAATGAGCGGCTTGCCGATGTTGCCTATCGGCAGATGAAGGAGCTTGCCTACTATCCTCTTACGAACCACAAGAGTCATCCGCCGGTGATTGCCCTGGCTGAGAAGCTCCTGTCGATTGCGCCGGTGCCCATGTCGCGTATCTGGTTTTCCAGCACCGGATCTGAGGCCAACGACTGTGCGGCCCGATTGAGTTGGTATTTCTGGAATGCGGTCGGTAAGCCCGAAAAGCGAAAGTTTATTGCCCATAAGCTGGCCTACCATGGCAACACCATTGCGGCCGCCAGTCTCTCCGGCGTGAGCTATGCCCATGACCGGTTTAACCTACCGCTTCCCGGTTTCTTGCATGTCACTACGCCACATTTCACTCGCAATGCGCAGCCAGGGGAATCTGAAGAAGCCTTTAGCGACCGCCTTATTGCGGATATCGAGCGCCTCATCGAGACAGAGGGCGCCCAGACTATTGCGGCATTTTTCGTAGAGCCTGTCATGGGCGCGGGTGGCATTGTGGTGCCCCCCGCCCGCTACTACGCGGAGTTACAGGCCCTTCTCAAGCGCCACGATATCTTGCTGGTCTGTGACGAAGTGGTTACGGCCTTCGGTCGAACAGGCAATATGTTTGGCTCCACCACCATGCACCTTGCCCCCGATCTGCTGATCTGCGCCAAGGCCTTGTCGAGTGCCTATATTCCGATCTCCGCGCTCATGATCGGCCCACGCGTTTATGAGGCCATTGAGCGTCAGAGTGGGGAGCTTGGGCTTTTCGGCTTAACGATGACCTACTCTGGGCATCCCGTGGCCTCGGCCGTTGCCTTAGAAACCCTCAAGATCTATGAAGAAGAGAAGATCGTCGAGCACGTGCGCGCGGTCAGTGTTCCGTTTCTTGCGGGCTTGCGGGCACTTCAGGGTCAGCAGCCCTTGGTCAAGGAGGTACGGGGCATCGGGCTTCTCGCAGGCGTGGAGTTGATGCCTGGCCATGGCAAAGAGTGTGCGCGCATTGCGGAGGAAGAGGGGCTGATCGTGCGGGCGATCGGTGACACGATCGCGTTCTGCCCCCCCTTGATTATTTCAGAGCAAGAGGTGCAGGAGCTTCTCACGCGGTTTACGAAGGCCCTTGCAAGTCTCTAGCGTATCGCCGTCGAAATATCATCGGGACCGGCCGCCCCCGGGGCAGGCCTCGCATCCCTCTTTAGCTGGGCACGGTAATCGAGAATACGTTGCCGTAAGCCAGGGCGTCGCGCAGACGCCATAAGGGCCTGTCGATCGAAGGACAGGCCTCGATGAGCGTCTGCGCCGCCTATCGTTACGCCCGAGTAGCCATCGTCGGCAGCACGGCTGGCCGCATGAATCATGGCCTGGGTTGGCGCGTCTACCATTAGGCGGGGTAGGTCCTTAAGATCAAAGGCGTCTACGATGCGATGGATGAGGCCGAGTTGCGCCGCCCTCTCTGCTAAGACGGTTTGCCCTTCTAAAAGAATCTGGCGGGCGATGTCGGATCCAATACGACAGGCGAGACGACGCGTACCGAGTACCAGACCAAACTGCACGCCGGGAAACCGAAAGCTGGTATTCGGCAACGCGATGCGCAGATCACAGGCGACCACCAGGTCTGCCGCTGCACCCCAGGCCCGCCCATGTACGAAGGCCACCGTGCGCAGTCGCGACGACCAGACCGCCGCCAAGAGGTCTTCGATCGCGATAAAGCGGGCTGCGAGGGTCTCATCGGTCTCCGATTCTAGATTCGAGAGATCCATGCCGGTAGAGAAGTCTGGCCCGTCGGCGCGAAAAACCAGAGTCTGTGCCAGTGGTCGCGCAGCAGCCTCAATGACTGCGTTATGGAGGGCCTGCACCAGCTGGGCATCAAAGGCATTACCGCGGCCCGGGCGGGCGATTTGAACGACTGCAACATCGGGCGCTGGCCAGCTCAGGGCAGCCATGCTTTTTTAGGCCTGGGGTCTTGGAATGGATGCGCCCTGCGCCCGAATACGAGCAGCCTCGTCCCAGAGGTTGGGCAGGCGATTGGAAGAGTAGCCTGAGACAAACCCTTTTTCTGCTCCGGTCGCCGCATCAAAAACATGCCTGCGCGTATTGCCAATGTTGGCGCCGTAGATATGAATAGAGATAGAGGTACGGTCTGAAAACGCATTACTCACCGTATGAATATCTCCCACGGTCGGGCTTACCGCATCCACGCTTCCCTGCTTAAGAATGACAGCGGGCCCTTCAGTTACAAGGCCTTCTGCGGTCTGCCGATACCGCATGCAGGACTCAGCCCCCTGCAGCACACCCACCAGGCCCCAGACGGTATGGTCGTGTATGGGTGTCGACTGGCCTGGGCCCCAGACAAAACTCTGCACCGAGAAGCGTTCGTACGGGTCGCAGTACAGCAAATACTGCTGGTAATACTCGGGGTGGGTCTTTCGAAAGTCTTCTTCGAGCCAGTCGTCTTGGCTGATGAGTTGGGTAAGGATCTCTTTCCCTCTGGCAAGAAAAACGGCCTCAGAGGCCTGCCCATCGGCAAGCCGTGTCAGTGCCCGTACCGCCTCGCGTAGAGGGCGCAGGCGATCTACCGGTAGGTTGTCTGCTAGGGCCTGCGCCATAGTTCTGTCTCCTTGTTTGATTGACCCAGCGTTTCGACTGAGGTGTCCAGTGGCACGGGTCGGCCTGATAGCCAGACCGGGCAGCCGACGGTGCGGGTCTCGTGACCCGGCAGCACCTGCGGCTGCACAAGGCCCAGGTGCCGGGTCTGTGGATCGTCTAGTGCCTGGCTATATTTTTGGATGTGGGAAGAAGGAACCCCCGCCGTCTGAAAGACCGAGACCCAGTGGGCTGCGGGCTGCTGCATAAACGCCTGCTCTAGGATCTGCTTGAGCTCGGCCTGGTTCTGGGCCCGAAGGGTCGTTGTGTTGAATCGTGGATCCTCTATGAGGTCGTTAAGACCCACCTGCGCACAGACGGTGGCCCAGAGTTTGTTGTTTCCTGCGGCAATTACAAAATAGTCGTCTTGTGCACGAAAGGCCTGATACGGAGCATTGCGCGGATGTGCAGAGCCTAGTGGCCTGGGGTCTCGGCCGGTGCCGAAGTACTCGGAGGTCTGCAGGGCAGCGATGGCAAGGCTGGTTGCGAACATCGGAATATCGATATGGCCCCCAGGCCCTCCAGACCGAACCCTGGTGAGTACCGCACTGATCGAGAATGCGGCATAGAGTCCTGCTGCGAAGTCTGATATTGGCACGCCGCATTTCACCGGGGCACCCTGGGGTTCACCCGTTACGCTCATGACGCCTGAGGCAGCCTGGATCGTGACATCAAAGCCCCCCTCTTGACCCCGTGGGCCTGTCTGGCCGAAGGCAGAGACAGAGCAGTAGACCAGGCTTGGCTTTTCGCGTAGGGCCCATTCGGGGCCGATTCCCAGACGCGCCATGACGCCGGGCCGACTGTTCTCGATTACCACATCGGCCTCGCGCATAAGGGCCCGAGCCCGGGCGAGATCCTCGGGATCCTTCAGGTTCAGCGCCAGCGAGCGCTTTCCTCGGTTCAGCGAAGCAAAGTTCTCGCTCATACCTGCTTTTACCGGCGGCCACTGGCGCATGGCATCACCCTCGGGGGGCTCGATCTTCACCACCTCAGCACCATAGTCGGCAAGCAGCATGCCGGCAAAGGGGCCAGCGGCAATCTGGCAAAACTCGAGCACCTTCACCCCAAGGAGCGGCTTGGATTGGAGCAGGTCGTGGTCTTGCGGGCTAAAGGTCATGGTTGTGCAAAAGCATAGCCTGAGTGTATCGACTTAGCTGGTAATTTCGGTGGTCACCAAAACAATCGCAAGGTAACGCCCGAACTTTGCCAGGGTCACGAGCAGCAGAAAAACCAGGAAGCGCTCTCGCATGATTCCGGCGGCCACTGTAAGCGGGTCGCCAATGATCGGAACCCAACTCAGAAGAAGGCTCCATTTGCCGTAGTGTTGATACCACTGCTGTGCTCGCAAGAGTTTTTCTGCCGAAAGCGGAAACCAGCGGCGATCTTGAAACTGCACAAGCCATCGCCCGAGGCCCCAGTTCACCACAGAGCCCAGCACATTTCCCAGAGTGGCAACCAGTACGAGCCCAGCAATCGCATAGTCTCCGGACACCATGAGCCCTACGAGCAGTGCCTCGGATCCACCGGGAAAGAGCGTCGCCGAGACAAAAGCGCTCAGGAAGAGGCTCGCGTGCGCGATGAGCATGTCAAAATTCTATCAAGCTGGGTTGCAATTGCCCCTCTGCCTCTAATAACGGGATCAGACAACAGCCACAATGAGAGAGATATCGTCGCTATGAACGCTGTGGATCGGGAGACAGACCTTACCTTGCTAGACACGATGGCCCTGCGGGCATCGTACGAGAGCGGTGAGATCACGCCCATACATGTCGCTGAGGCCCATCTTCTGAGAATCAGCCAGCGCGACCCAGCGCTACATGCTTTCATCCACTTGAGTACCGATGTCGCCATGCGCCAGGCAGAGGCCAGCGCAGAACGATGGCGTCGCGGGCAGGCCTTGGGTCCGCTCGATGGTTTGATGCTGACTCTCAAGGACAATATTGACGTGGCGGGCATGCCCTGCACCGCCGGAACGGCTGCCTTCGCCCAGCGGCAACCAGAGGTTGACGCCCTTCTTTATCAACGGCTGCGCGCCGCCGGTATGGTCTTACTTGGTAAGGTCGCGATGCACGAGGCGGCCTTGGGAGCAACAACCGATAACCCGGTCTATGGGCGCTGCGTAAACCCTGCTCGGGAGGGATTTACCCCTGGTGGTTCGAGTGGGGGTTCGGCCACTGCAGTGGCAGATCATTTGTGCCATCTCTCGGTAGGCACAGACACCATGGGTTCGGTTCGTATCCCAGCGGCCTACTGCGGTGTCTTGGGGCTTATTCCCAGCCGTGGCCGGCTACCCATGCATGGCGTTATTCCCTTAAGCCGCACGCTCGATGTTGCTGGTCCCTTGGCACGAACAGGCCAAGACCTGGCCCAGGGCGCGGCCTGCCTGCTGGGGATTCCGGCGCCAGCTCCATTGCCTGATAAAGCGTGGCAGAACGTGCGCGTCGGGATTCCGCGCCAGGTTGACGAAGTTGAACTCACCCCCCAGGTGCAGGAGGCATGGCAGCGCACGCAGCACGCACTGAAGGCCCATGGGGCCGTACTGCGTCCCGTTGATATTCCCCAATGGAGTCCTGCCTCGACGCGTCTTTCTGCCTTTCTTCTCAGTGAGTGGGAGGGGGCGGAGTACTGGCTCGATGCCGTGGGGCCAGGTTTGTCTGGATTAAGCCCCGAATTGCAGAAGATGTTTCGGTACGGTGCGGGGCTCACTCAAGAAAAGCGTGAGAGTGTCCGTTTGTTGATAGGCACCTTACGTACACAGGCCCCGCTAATTTTTTCCGACATTGATCTCGTACTCTTGCCGACAACGCCGAGTACTGCCTTCGCCCATGGCACGGCGGTGCCCCCGAATCAGGCCGATTTCGCCTGTCTCGCAAATATTTTGGGCGCACCTGCCTTGTCATTTCCATGCCCATCGGAGGATTTACCAGTCGCCTGTCAGCTTCTCGCGCCTCCCGGTCAGGACGAGCGACTGCTGTCACTTGCCCCAGGTCTTGATGGGCTCTGGCGCTAGTTCTGTTCCGCTAGGCTGGCCCATAGAGAATTGGGCGTTTTTTCGTAGGGCAGATTTCGGCAGACTGAGGTAATGGCCTCGGCCCGCGG
>JBJOHS010000038.1:0-7089 GCA_046047535.1 Pseudomonadota bacterium | reverse complement strand
TCGGACCGCCCCCGAGACCAGCCCCGACTTCGATGGCGTCCACTGCATCGACTGCGGTGAGTCCATCATGGCGGCACGTCTCAAGCTTGGCAAGATCCGTTTTATCGATTGCCAGACACTCAAAGAAAAGCAGAGCCGCTTCTTCGCACAGTAGCGCTGCAGAAGGCTCGAGCGCCGCACCACGCGCCCGTCCTCACCGGGGGGCGCCTCCACCTAGGTAAGCAAGAGGTCCTGAGCGCCTAAGTGCGTAGGGCCCTCTAAACACGAAGGGCAGTCCCCAGGTTTTCGGGTAAACCCTGCGTGCCCTTGAAAAACTTCTGCCGCACCCCTACTATTAGCACTCGAAGATGTTGAGTGCTAACAAGCGGTCCGATGCGCGGGCTTATGCGTTTGGATGCCTCTAGTAAGTCTCAGCATCTGCTTCCATTTTCCTTCCAACCTTAAGTAAAACGGAGTAAATGACATGAAATTGCGTCCTCTGCACGATCGTCTGGTGGTCAAGCGCCTAGACAACGAGCGTAAAACCGCCTCTGGGATTGTGATTCCCGACAATGCCGCCGAGAAGCCCGACCAGGGCGAGGTGCTGGCAGTTGGTAACGGCAAGATTCAGGAAGACGGCAAGCAGCGCCCGCTCGACGTGAAAGTCGGCAACAAGGTGCTTTTCGGCAAATATTCCGGCCAGACCGTCAAAGTCGATGGCGAGGAACTGCTGGTCCTGCGCGAAGACGACGTTATGGCAGTAATCGAGGGCTAATTTCCCACGCCCCCTTTTTTATAGATCCTCACAGACAACGACTTAAAGGAGTTCTGCAATGGCTGCAAAGCAAGTACTGTTCGGCGATGATGGCCGCGCCCGCATGGTCAATGGCGTGAATATTCTCGCCAATGCCGTCAAAGTTACCCTGGGCCCGAAGGGCCGCAACGTAGTGCTCGAGCGCTCCTTTGGCTCGCCCACCGTCACCAAAGACGGTGTCTCGGTCGCCAAAGAAATTGAGCTCAAAGATAAGTTCGAGAACATGGGTGCCCAGATGGTCAAAGAGGTTGCCTCTAAGACCTCGGACAACGCGGGTGACGGTACGACTACCGCTACCGTGCTGGCCCAGGCCATCGTCCGTGAAGGCATGAAGTATGTGGCCGCAGGCATGAACCCCATGGACCTCAAGCGTGGAATCGACAAGGCAGTGGGAGCGATTACGGAAGAACTGAAAAAGATCTCCAAGCCCTGCACCACTACCAAAGAAATTGCCCAGGTAGGCTCCATCTCCGCCAACTCTGACCACGAAATCGGCGACATCATCGCCCAGGCTATGGAGAAAGTCGGCAAAGAGGGCGTGATCACGGTCGAGGACGGCAAGTCGCTGAACAATGAGCTCGACGTGGTTGAGGGAATGCAGTTTGATCGTGGCTACCTCTCCCCCTACTTCATCAACAACCCCGACAAGCAGGTAGCGGTTCTCGACAACCCCTTCATCCTTCTGCACGACAAGAAGATCTCCAACATCCGCGAACTGCTGCCCGTGCTCGAGCAGGTTGCGAAGTCGGGCCGTCCTCTGCTGATCGTGGCAGAAGATGTCGAAGGTGAGGCCCTGGCAACGTTGGTGGTCAACAACATCCGCGGCATCCTGAAGACGGTAGCCGTCAAGGCCCCCGGCTTTGGTGACCGTCGCAAGGCCATGCTCGAAGATATGGCCATTCTCACCGGCGGTACCGTGATCTCCGAAGAGACCGGTATGACCCTCGAGAAGGCCACCCTGCAAGACCTCGGCCAGGCTAAGACCGTCGATATCGCCAAAGAGAACACCACCATCATCGACGGTGCCGGTGACTCCAAGGCCATCGAAGCCCGCGTCAAGCAGATTCGTGTACAGATCGAAGAGGCCACCAGCGACTACGACAAAGAAAAGCTGCAGGAGCGCGTGGCCAAGTTGGCAGGCGGTGTTGCGGTGATCCGTGTTGGCGCTGCAACCGAAGTCGAAATGAAAGAGAAGAAGGCCCGCGTCGAAGACGCTCTGCATGCAACCCGCGCTGCCGTCGAAGAGGGCATCGTGGCCGGTGGTGGCGTGGCCCTTCTGCGTGCCCGTGCCAACGCCAAGATCAAGGGCAACAACCCTGATCAAGAAGCCGGCGTCAAGATTGTCATGCGTGCGGTAGAAGAGCCCCTTCGCCAGATCGTCTTTAACTGTGGCGAAGAGCCCAGCGTGGTTGTCGCCAAGGTGCTCGAGCACAAGGGCAATGACGGCTATAACGCGGCAACCGGCGAGTACGGCAACCTGCTTGAGATGGGCGTGGTCGATCCCACCAAGGTGACCCGTATGGCCCTGCAGAATGCAGCCTCCGTGGCAGGCCTCATGCTCACCACCGACGCGATGGTCGGCGAGTTAGCAGAGGACAAGCCTGCAGCCGGCGGTGGCATGCCCGGCGGTATGGGTGGCATGGGCGGTATGGGCGACATGGGCATGTAAAGAGCGTTTCAACGCTCCTCCTCCGAAAGGGTCAGGCCTACCGCCTGGCCCTTTTTTTATGCCCATTTCTATGCCCGCTCGTTGCGCGCACTGGCGTGACGCTTGGGGCCACGCTACGGCCACCCGAGGGCTACGCTCAGGTGCCCGCCTAGCCCTTTAGCGCCGTGCCACAATAGCGCCCATGTCATTCATTCAGCGGGCCGTCCAGGCCTGGTCGCACCACAAAAGCATGCTCTGTGTAGGGCTCGATCCGGAGCCCAGCCGATTCCCCCAGCACCTTCAAACCGTTGACCCGGCCACCGCCACGGAGACTTTTTGCAAAGGCATCATCGAGGCCACTGCTGCCTCTGCCTCTGCCTTCAAGCCTCAGATTGCCCACTTCGCGGCCTTAGGTGCGGAGGAGGTCCTCGCTCGGCTTGGCCGCTGGGTGAAAGCACATTATACAGACCACCTCTGGATTCTCGATGCTAAGCGGGGAGACATCGGATCAACCGCCCAGCATTACGCCACCGAGGCCTTTGACCGCTATGGTGCCGATGCCGTAACGCTTAGCCCCTATATGGGCACCGATAGCCTAGAGCCCTTTCTGCGCCACCCGGATAAGGGCATCTTTCTGCTCTGCCGCACCTCAAACCCCGGCGGCGATGATCTTCAGATGCAGACACTGGCGTCGGGCGAGCGGGTCTTTGAGGCCATCGCCCGGCTCGCAGCAACTCGATGGAACAGTGGCGGTCAGGTTGGCCTGGTAGTGGGCGCCACCTATCCCGCAGAGGTAGCGCAAGTGAGACGCATTGCGCCAGATCTCCCCCTCCTGATTCCGGGAGTCGGTGCGCAGGGGGGTGACCTCTCCGCCACGGTGAAGGCGGCGGCTACCGCCACCGGCGGCATGTTTGTCAATTCCTCTCGCGCCATTCTCTACGCGAGTGCGGCAGACGACTGGCAGGCGGCCGCTGCTGCAGAGGCCGAGAAGACGCGGCAGGCGATTGCAGAGGTCTTTAATGCCAACCGCCCCAACCCCACCAACTACCGCACGCCTGCCGATCGCCCTGGCTAGTTGCCTCATCGAAGGCAGGCAGCCCGACACGACCGCGACATCTTCGCCAAACAACATCAAGACCTCAGCGATTTCAGCCAAAGACTCGTCAGCGCCATACGGCACTTCCTCTCTATCGACCCTCGACGTAAAGACCCATCGTGGACACTACCCCCGCCGTTGCACCCCAGCCCCCCGCCCATGCGGGCGTCTATGCGCTCTTAGACAAAGAGATCAGACGATTTATGAAGGTCTCCATTCAGACCATCCTGGCGCCGATGGTCTCCTCCCTTCTCTTTCTAATCATCTTTGCCTTCCTTCTTGAAGGGCGGCTCGAGCCCTTTCCGGGCGTGGGCTATGCGGCCTTCCTGGTGCCGGGGCTCGTCATGATGACGCTGCAACAAAATGCCTTTGCCAACACGAGTTCAAGCCTCACGCAGAGCAAGATCACCGGAACCCTCATCTTTCTCATGCTCTCTCCCATGCGCCCCTGGGAGTGGCTGGCCGGGTATCTGGGCGGTGCGGTTACCCGCGGTTTAGCCTGCGGGCTGGCCGTCTGGGCGGCCAGCCTGCCATTCATTCATACCGGATTGTTTCACTGGGGATGGACGATTGCCTTTGCGATTCTGGCCTGCATCATCATGGGCGCACTGGGCATCATTGCGGCCCTCTATGCAGAGAAATGGGACCATGTCTCGGCCTTTCAAAACTTTCTCATTAACCCGCTCACCTTTATGGCGGGGGTCTTCTACTCCGTACACAACCTTCCCCCTATCTGGCAGACCATCAGCCATTTCAACCCATTTTTTTATCTCATCGACGGCTTTCGTTACGGGGTCTTTGGCCAGGCCGATGTCTCCCCTTGGATGAGCCTCACGGTCGCGATTCTTGCCACCGTGCTGCTGTTGTTGCTTACCCACCAGCTCATTGCACGCGGCTGGCGCATTCGTCACTAGCTCTATGCCCCTGCCTCATCTGCTCCTGGCCCTCATCATCATGGTGGTCTGGGGTGTGAACTTCATCGCCATGCGCTGGGCCCTGGACGATGTCACCCCGCTTACCTTCGCAGCCCTGCGATTTGCCATGGTGCTGGTTCCCCTTATTTTTTTCGTACCTCGGCCACGGGTGCCGTTTCGGCTGTTGCTCGGCTATGCCTCGAGTTCCTTTAGCCTGCAGTTCTGTCTGTTGTTTTTGGCCGTAGCGCTCAATATGCCTGTGGGCCTTACCTCCCTGGTGGTGCAAGGTCAGGTCTTCTTCAGCATCCTGCTTGCCGTGGCCTTTCGCAGAGACAAGCCTACCCGCTGGCAGCTGATCGGCGTTACTGTCGGAACCCTAGGGATCGCCGCGGTCGGCTTTGATATTGGCCAGACCATGCCGCTACTCGCCTTCCTGGTGACCCTCGGGGCAGCATTCTCCTGGGCAGTGGGCAACACCTTTGTGAAGGCTATGGGCTCGGTCGATGCCATCTCTCTGGTTGTCTGGGCATCACTCATTGCCGCACTGACCCTCATTCCCATCTCACTCCTGGTAGAAGGAACCCAGTCCTGGATCGTCGCAGGATCGCTCCTCTCCGAGCTGGACGGCGTCTTCTGGGGTAGCCTGCTCTTTAACGCCTTTGGTGCGAGCCTGCTCGGATACGGCGGCTGGTCCTGGCTTCTGCGGCGTCACCCCACACCGATGGTCGCCCCCTTCACGCTGCTCGTTCCCATCTTCGGGCTGGCCTCTGCGGCGCTCATCCTCGGCGAAGAACTCCGGGCCACCAGCTGGCCAGGCATCGTCCTGGTCTTTCTGGGGCTTGCCCTCACCCAGGTACGCGACTTACGTTCCTGGCGTTTCTGGCGGCGTCGCATCTAAAAACTGGTGCATGGCCAGCTGCTGATAGAGCGGGCTCTGTTGCAACAATTGCGAATGACTCGCCTGGGCCACCAGCCGCCCCTGTTCAAGCACCAGAATCTGATGGGCCTTACGCACCGTAGAGAGCCGATGGGCCACCACCATCGCGGTACGCCCAGGAAGCAGCATCTCAAGGGCCTGCTGCACCGCACGCTCTGACATCGCATCGAGCGCCGAGGTGGCCTCATCGAGCAGCAAGACAGGAGGATTACGCAGCACCGCCCGGGCAATCGCCAGACGCTGCCGTTGCCCCCCCGAGAGTCGCAGTCCCCGTTCCCCGAGAAAGGTCTTGTAGCCCTGCGGCAGCGCCTCAAGAAACCCGTCGGCATGGGCAGCCCGCGCCGCAGCGACGACCTCGGCGTCCGTAGCCTCAAGCCGGCCGTACCGAATGTTTCCCCAGGCGTCGTCGGAAAAAATCACGGGGTCTTGCGGAACAAGTCCCATAGCGGCCCGTACCGCCGCAAGTCCCCAGGCATCGAGCGGCTGGTCATTGAATAGAATTCGGCCCCGCTGCGGACGATAGAAGCCCAAGAGCAGCTGAAGGACGGTGGACTTCCCCGCACCCGAGGGCCCAACGAGTGCGAAGGTTTCTCCCGCAGGCAGATCAAAACTCAGGTCTGCAAGAGCCCAGTCATCGGGCCGCGAGGGATAGGCAAACCATACCCCCTCAAACCGAATGCGAATCGGGGCAACCAGCGTGCCGAGGGGACTCGAGGTTGGGGCGCCGCTCTTTTCGGAGGCCGCGACACGCGTCTCGATCGGTAGTTCGTACGTGGATGACACACCGCTCTGGGGCCCTGGAGACTCGGCCATGAGCGCGACCAGCCGCTCCGTAGCCCCCGCCGCCCGCTGCAGGTCGCCCCAGACTTCGGCCAGCGCGGCGATGGAGCCCGCGGTTAAGACCGCATACAACACAAACTGGGCAAGCTGGCCTGCTGACATCGTGCCCGCCACCACCTCTCGGGCGCCGAGCCACAGCACAAAGACAATCACCCCAAAGGCCAACACAATGGCAACCGCCGTTAGCAGCGCACGCGTGCTGATACGCCGTTGGGCCGTGACAAACGCGTCGGCCACCGTCTTGGCATACCGCGACTGCTCGTAGCTCTCCCGGCCATAGGCCTGCACCGTACCCATGGCATTGAGGACCTCACCAGCCAGGGCACTGGTGTCGGCCACCCGGTCTTGGCTGTCTTTTGATACGGCGCGGACTTTTCTTCCCAAGGCCAAGACCGGCAGGATTACGAGGATTAATAGCACCACCATGAGCCCAGCGAGAAATGGGCTTGTCAGCAGCATCATCGTCACGCCCCCGACAAAAAGAAACAGGCTGCGCAACGACAGAGAGATGCTGGTGCCCACCAGCGTCTGCACCAGCGTGGTGTCGGCCGTTAGTCGCGATAAGACCTCGCCGGTCTGCAGGGTCTCAAAGTAGGCGGGCGGCTGCCGCAGCACCCGGTCATAGACGCGGGTGCGAAGATCGGCCACAACCCGCTCGCCCAGCCAAGACATGAAATAAAACCGCAGGGCTGTCGCAATTGCCAAAACGATGGAGACACCGAGAAGTAGCAGAAAAGGCGTCTGCAGGGATCCGACATTCTGCAGGCCCTGGTCGACAAGGATGCGAAAGACATAGGGCACTGAAAGCGTGGCTGCGGCCGCAAGCCCAAGAAAGCCAAAGGCCAGCGCCCAGCGGGCTTT
>JBJOHS010000037.1:0-2862 GCA_046047535.1 Pseudomonadota bacterium | reverse complement strand
GCCGCCACGATGGCGCCCGTTCCGCCCATCGCGGAATGCACCCCGTACTCCCGCTCCAAGGCGGTAATCAGGCTATAGACCTGGGTGACTGAAAAGGGATTGCCACCGATCAATAAGGGATGAAAACTGAAGACTTGCTGCAGCTTCTCACTCGTAAAGTGGCGAGCCGCCATGCTGTGAATGGTCTTCCAGGCCTGCATCCGCACCATTGAGGGCATAGCGGCAATGAGATCGCCTAGGCTCACAAAACTCTTGGTGCCCAGTTCCTCATAACCAAGCTTGAGGCAGACCATGGCCTCACGCATGAAGGCATCGTAGCCGGCAACCTCCCCCGCGCCACCGACCCGGGCCACCTCCGCCCGCATCGCAGGCGTGTTGCCAAAGTAGTCAAAGTGGCTGCCGTCATGAAATCGAATGCGGTAGAAGGGGGCCATCGGCCGCAGATCGACATCGTCTGAAAACCTGCGACCACACAGGGCCCAGAGTTCTTCCAATAGAAACGGCGCCGTAATAATCGTTGGGCCGGCATCAAAGGTGAAGCCATCCTGGCGATGCACAAAGGCGCGGCCACCAATATCCTCAAGTCGCTCCAACACCGTGACCCGATAGCCCTTTAGCCGCAGTCGCAGGGCTGCCGCGAGCCCGCCAAAACCACTACCGATCACCACGGCGTGGGGCGCGTCGGCCATCGGTCGGCCCGCCGGGCCCTGCATGCCTCGATGGGTCAGTCTTTGGCCGTCGCCCTGGCCATGGCCTAAACCAGAGCCAAGAGGCACCGACGACTGACGGAGGGCGGGAGCAGACATAGCAAAACCTTTGCGTAAGGGCGGATAAGGGCGGGGTTAAGGCCCAGCATACAGACCAGGCCCCAAACTGTAAATTGCAATTGACGATTAGGTTTGTCAAGTACAAAATGCGGTCATGGCCCATGCCTCTGGACTGCCTCCGATCGCCCTTCCCCGCCTTTCTGCGGTGAAAGAGCTTTTTAAGCCCATCACCTGGTTTCCGCCCATGTGGGCCTTTGCCTGCGGGGTGGTGGCCTCCGGCGTGAGTATTAGGGAAAACTGGCTGCTGGTGCTGCTGGGTATCGTCCTCGCCGGACCCCTCGTCTGCGCCACCAGCCAGGCCGTGAATGACTGGTTCGACCGGCATGTCGATGCGATTAATGAGCCCAACCGCCCCATTCCCTCCGGCCGCATGCCCGGACGCTGGGGGCTCTATCTGGCGGTACTCTGGACCCTCGTGTCTCTCGCCGTGGCATTGGTCCTGGGCCCCTGGGGCTTCGGGGCCGCCGCCCTTGGACTGCTGCTGGCCTGGGCCTACAGCATGCCGCCCCTGCGCCTGAAGGAAAACGGCTGGTGGGGCAACCTGGCCTGCGGCCTGTCCTACGAGGGCCTGGCCTGGATTACCGGTGCCGCCGTGATGGCGGGCGGCGCCTTTCCCGAGACACGGTCGGTCATTCTGGCAGTCCTCTATAGCCTAGGTGCCCACGGCATCATGACCCTCAACGACTTCAAATCGATGCGCGGCGATGCCCAGATGGGGGTGCGGTCGCTGCCGGTGCAGCTCGGGCCGCGGCGCGCCGCCTTTACCGCCTGCATGGTGATGGCCTTTCCGCAGATGGCGGTGGTCGTGCTGCTCGCCTTCTGGCAGATGCCCCTGCATTCAACCGCCGTCTTTCTCTTGCTTATTGGCCAGGGCTTTCTCATGGCCTGGTTCTTGAAGAAGCCCATCGAACGGGCCCTCTACTACAGTGGCTTCGGCGTGCCGCTCTTTGTCATTGGCATGATGGTCTCGGCCTTTGCCCTTCGCGGTCTCCAGGGAGCTCCCACATGAGCACAGCGCGCACCGCAGGCACGCATTTCGGCTGGACATCGATTGCCAGGCTCGGGCTTATTCAGGCCTGCCTCGGCGGGGTGGTGGTTCTTGCCACCTCGACCCTCAACCGCATTCTGGTCGTGGAACTGGCCTTAGCGGCGGTGATCCCGGGTCTGCTGGTCGCGCTGCATTACGCCGTACAGATTCTCCGCCCGCGCATGGGGTTTGGCTCCGACCAGGCAGGCCGCTGCGCGCCCTTCATTCTGGGCGGAATGACTGTACTCGCCACGGGGGGCCTGCTCGGGGCCTGGGCGGTCGTGGAGATTCCCCAGAGCCTGGCCTGGGGCCTCACACTTCTCACCATCGCTTTTTTTCTCATCGGACTTGGCGTCAGCGCCTGCGGGACGGCTGTACTCGTCCTGCTCGCGAAGCGTGTCGAGGGCGATCGACGGGCGGGTGCCGCCACCATGGTCTGGCTCTTCATGATCGCGGGCTTTGCCATTACCGCGGGCACCGCCGGCCATTACCTCGACCCCTACTCCGAGGAACGACTGCTTCTGGTTGCTGCCACCATCACAGGCCTTGCCGTGGTCGCCACAACGTTTCTCCTCTGGGGTCTTGAAGGGCGCACGAAAGAGGCTGTTGCTCACCAAGACGCAGATGCTGAAGGAGAAACCACCTCTTTTCGGGTCGCCCTACAGCAGGTCTGGAAGGAGTCCGAGGCACGGCACTTCACAATTTTTGTGTTCGTCTCAATGCTGGCGTTTAGTGCCCAAGATCTCATTCTTGAGCCCTTTGCCGGACTCGTTTTTGGCTATACCCCTGGCGAGTCCACCAAACTCTCAGGCCTGCAGCACAGTGGAATTCTCGTGGGCATGTTGTTGGTGGCCTTTGCGGGTAGCGGCAAGATCTTTGGCCGGCGCTTCGGGTCACTAAAATTCTGGACCATCTCTGGCTGCCTGGCCTCGGGTATTGCCCTCTCGGGTCTCGTGATCGCTGGCATGGTCGGACCGGGCTGGCCACTTGATGCCAATGTCATGCTGC
>JBJOHS010000036.1:0-47028 GCA_046047535.1 Pseudomonadota bacterium | reverse complement strand
GTCGGGATTGGGCAGGTCACGGTGGCCCTATGTGGCCATGGCAGAGCAGCCAGAGGTTGGCACCAGCCATATCAGCATTATCGATGGCTTCGGCCAGTCGCTCGCCATGACCACCTCCATTGAGGCGGCCTTTGGTGCCCGACGCATGGTGACCACCGACCCCAGGCGACCTGGTGGCTTCCTGCTCAATAACCAGTTGACAGACTTCAGCTTCATGCCTGCTGATGCATCGGGAAAGCCCGTGGCCAATCGCGCAGAGCCTGGAAAGCGGCCCCGCTCCTCCATGTCTCCGCTGTTGGTATTTGATGCCCAGACCGGTGATCTGGTGATGAGTCTGGGAAGTCCTGGAGGGTCACAGATTATTCACTATGTGGCAAAGACCCTCTATGGCATGGTGCACTGGGGCCTCTCGCCACAGCAGGCCATTGATCTGCCAAATGTTGGTTTTTTCAATGGCCCGTTATTGCTTGAGGAAGGCCGGTTTGCGCCGTCTGTGACGCAGGCCCTGCGTCTGCGTGGCCTAGAGGTGCGCGAGACGGCCCTCACCAGTGGGATTCATGCCCTTCGGAAATCGTCGCAGGGCATTGAGGGCGGTGCGGATGCCAGGCGTGAGGGCGTCGTGGTTGGTGAATAATATAAGGGAGTCATGATGAAAGCCATGGTTGTGGAGCAGTGGGGAACACCGTCTGTGCTGAAGAACGTGCCAGACCCGGCGCCGCGTGCCAGAGAAGCGGTGATGCGGGTGCGGGCAGCCGGGGTGGGCCTTACGTTACTTAATATGCGAACTGGTAGCTTTGGGGGCCAGGCCCCCCGCATCATGGGCCATGAATTGGCCGGAGATATTGTCGCGGTGGGGTCCGATGTCACCGAGGTCAGGCCAGGGGATCGCTGCGCGGTCTACTTCTATCTCACCTGCCACCGCTGCCGTTGGTGCCGCGGGGGTAGAGAGACCCTCTGTGAGGCCTTTGGAGGCTACGTGGGCGTTCACCGGGATGGTGGTTTTGCAGAGTATGTCTCGTTGCCGGTGGAGAACTTTCTGCCGATTCCCGATGGGCTTGCCTATGAGGCTGCAGCCATGGCCACCGATGCGGTCAATACAAATTGGCACTGTATGAAAGAGCGGGCTCAGGTAAACCCCCACGACACGGTCCTTTTGATCGGTGCGGGAGGCGGTGTCGGAATTCACGGGGTGCAGGTGGCCAAGCTTTTTGGCGCCCGTGTGATTGCCGCGGATGTCTCGGAGGAAAAGCTTGCCTTAGCCCGCACCTGGGGTGCCGATGAAGTGGTGAATGTGCGGACAGAATCGGATCCGGTACGACGGGTTCGGGACCTGACCCATGGGGCAGGTGTGGATGCAGCCATTGATTATGTGGGCCATGGCCAGACCTTTCAGTTTGCTTTTGATAGCCTGGGAGTTTCTGGCCGCGCGGTGGCGATTGGCGTGGGCACGGGGGAGATTCGCATTGCGCCCCGGCCGCTCATGCTGGCTGAGCGTGTGGTCACCGGCTCTCGCCATTCCACCCGTACGGAACTGATCGAGACCATGGAGATTATGGCGCGCGGCGTGGTGAAGCCCGTGGTGGGCATGCGTACCCACTTCTCAGAAGTGGAGTCCATCTTTGAGGCTATTCTTCAAGAAAAGCTATTAGGACGCGGCGCCTTGACCTATGACTAACCGTTTTGACCGGCCGCACGGGCTCTAAGTGCAGGAATAATTTTGGGGGCGATTTGATCGAGCCCCTTGTACGACAGAAGCGCAGGGGACATGGTCTCGAGCGCGTCGGCAAGCGTATGGCATCTTTCTGGGGTACGGAGCACCGCCTCGAGGGGCAACAGAATGAGTCGAATAAGAAAGAGGCTGCCCATACCTGCCAGAGGAATCGTGACCTGCCGCTCCACCCGAAACCAGATGTCCCCGAGCCCCTGAACCCCCTGCCATGATTTTGTACTAGGGGAAAGGTTGGGGTCAGGGGCAGGGGCAGGGTCCCGCCAGAGCAGGCCATTGGGCGCGAGGGTATAGACGTATCGTACGAAGGGCCCCTTTTGCGACATTGCGGCAGACAGTGCGTCGGCGGCCTTCTGAATGCGGTCGTTATCGGCTACGGGTTGGTGAATCGCGAACAGCGACTGATCGCATTTTTCTTCCGGGTTCCATCCGCTGGGAAAGCAGACCGAGAGGAGTCGCGCGCAGAGGGGTCTTGCGCAATCCGAGCGATTGGCCTGGCTCTGCTCGCTCGGTGAAGATGGGTGCGCCCCTTGCGGCGCCATCAGCACGAAGTCTTCCTGAAGGCTCAGCGTGAGTCCGATGAAGAAATCGATTGGGTTGGCCGGTCTTTCGCAGCCGATCCAGGGTAGGGCACCGAATGCGTTGACCGGCCCAGAGGGGGCTTGTACGGAAAGCGCCGTGGCGACCTGGTCTGCCCAGAACCGGAGGTCTGCGGTGTTGAAGTCCTTGGAATAGACAAAGGACTTTGCAGAGGTTAGTCGTCCGATCTTCTGGGCCATTGTATTTCGCCAGTCTGCGGGCCTTGGGTCGATGACGATCAGGGGTTCATGGGAAGGAACCTTTACCAGGTCAGGTCGGATGAGATGCGGGGTTTCGACGGGGAAGGGACAGTCCATCGGGCCGATGCGTATCGCGTCAGCATTTAGAGTGGCCAATGGTCCCGGCAGAGGCTCGTGCCTGCGCATGCCCAGTCGATCAAGCGCATCTTGGAGCAGTTGGGGCGTTGTAATCACCGCTTCGTGAGATCAACCCGCGGATCGCGCTTTCGTAAGACAAACGCCCGCTGGGCCGATGCGGTGACGAGTTGTACCCGTACCTCAGTGAGCCGCTTGAAATCCTTGAGGACAGCGAGCTCTAGGGAAGTAAGCCTCTCGGGCTCTGCACAGTCAAAGGTGAAGTGGTAGGCGAGATCACTATGCCCGCCTTGTGTTGTGCCCGTGAAAAGCGAGGAGGCAGCCTCTTGGTGTTTGGGAGTGCATTGGGCTTCTGGGTTTGGGGAAAGGATCGTAGCCGAGTTTGCCAATCGCGTGCGCAGCGTAAGAACCGCATTTCTTTGTGCCTCGGTTTTGGGTGCGTGCTCAAAGCCAAGCAAACTATCCATAGGGGTGCGAAAGACGCCTTGAATGGTACGTCCGTCTACGAGAAGGTCGAGTTCCCCTTTGCCGTGGGCATGTGCGCCATGGCTGTGCGTATGTCCTTGGCGAGGGGCCTCTGATGCGATCACTGCTGGACATGCGGCACACAGCAACGCATAACGAAGGCCGCGAGACACGCGGGAGAGAACGGACATGGAGGCTCCTTGCTTAGGGGGGTTGGGCGGGCTATGTAGATTTCCGGAAATATAAGGGGAAATTGATGGGGAGAGCATCAGCTGAGATGCGGCTAAGATACGGGCACCTCTCCCAGACCTCAACCCTTCAACGAAAAAGCCCTGCTATGCATAGCCCTGCACCGACAACAGAAGGCTGGCGCGTGACCCTTGACCAGTGGGTCAGCCAGCCGATCATTCAGCGTTTTATTATCGTGTTGATTGTTGTCAATGCCGCCATTCTTGGAATGGAGACGAGTCCGGCCATCATGGCCCGGTGGGGCCCCCTTTTGCTGCGACTCGACAGCATCATTCTTGGGGTCTTTGTCCTCGAGATTGCGCTCCTCATAACGGCGCGAGGGTGGCGATACTTTAAAGACCCCTGGGGGGTATTTGATGTGATTGTTGTGGGCATTGCGCTGCTGCCTGCCTCCGGGCCCTTTGCTGTGTTGCGTGCCCTGCGGGTGCTGCGGGTGCTGCGCCTGGTTACCAAGCTACCGAGTATGCGCCGTGTGGTTGGCGGCCTACTGTCTGCGATACCCGGCCTGGGATCGGTCTTCGCCATCATTGCAATTGTTTTCTATGTCGCATCGGTGATCGCGACAAAGTTATTCGCGCAGTCTTTTCCTGAGTGGTTTGGCAGCTTAGATGCCAGTGCCTACACCTTGTTTCAGGTAATGACGCTAGAGAGCTGGTCTATGGGAATTGCACGGCCCGTCATGGAGGTCTACCCCCAGGCCTGGATTTTCTTTGTGTTGTTTATTCTGGTGTCTACCTTCACGATGCTTAATCTCTTCATCGCGGTGATTGTGAATGCCATCACCTCGGCCCAGGCGCAGGAAAGTCACCGGGCAGAAGATGCCATGGTGGCTCGGGTGGATGCCGACGCCGCAGCGGTACAGCGGGAGTTGGCAAAGGTACATGAAGAAGTGGCGCAGCTGCGACGACTGCTTGAGCGCAAGGCCTAGAAGGCCAGTGCCTCCATGTCTACGCCGAAGACTTCCGCAAAGCGTGGGTGCCCCAGGACGGCAGAGACATTACCTTCTGCCAGAACCGCCCCCTGAGACAGCAACACGACATGGTCGGCCAGTCGCTTCAGTTCGTGCAGGCTGTGGGTGACATAGAGCACGGGAATTCTTAGCTCTCGATGCATCTCTTCAAGCCACGGCAAGATCTCCTGACGTCGCGCGAAATCCAGAGATGCCAGCGGCTCGTCCAGAAGCAGGATTTGCGGCTGCATGGCCAGTGCGCGCGCAATCGCCACACGCTGCCGTTCGCCACCCGACAGACTATAGACTGGTCGATGCCGCAGATGCGCAATACCCAGCAGACCCACTGCATGATCGAGTGCATCGGCCAGACCGGGTTTCTTAGCCCGTTTTACGCCAAACTCTAGATTGGCCCAGACATCCATGTGATCGAAGAGGCTTGCCTCTTGAAAGACATAGCCGAGGTCGCGTTGGTGGGTTGGCATCATCAGGTTTTTGGTAGTGTCTTGCCAGACCGCGTTGCCGAGCGATACGCGGCCTTCGGCCCGCTCGAGTCCCGCAACGCATCGCAAAATGGTGGTCTTGCCAGAGCCTGAGGGGCCAAAGAGCACCGTAATTCCCTGGCCCGGAAGTGCCAGAGTCACGTTGAGAAGGAAGTCAGAACGAGGCAGAGAGAGCTGCAGAGAGAGGCCAGCAGTCATGACAAGAGCACCCTGTCTTGGCGTTTCTTTAAGAGGGCCAGCATCAAGAGGACCACAAAAGAAAAGACCACCATCCCTGCCGCCAGCCAGTGGGCCTGGCTGTACTCCATAGCCTCTACGTGGCCAAAGATCTGCGTAGACACCACACGGGTCTGTCCTGGGATATTGCCACCAATCATCAATACCACTCCAAACTCACCCACGGTATGGGCAAAGGTAAGAATCGCTGCGGTTACCAGTCCAGGCTTGGCAAGAGGGAGCGCCACAGAGAAAAATGCGTCGATCGGCGATGCGCGCAAGGTGGCTGCCACCTCCATCGGACGTCGCCCGATCGCCTCGAAGGCGTACTGGATGGGCTGCACAGCAAAGGGCAGCGAGAAAATGAGTGACCCAATTACAAGGCCGGTAAAGGTAAAAGACAGCAGGCCCAGCCCAAGGGCCTGTGTTGCCATGCCCACCCAGCCCTCTGGCCCGAAAAGCATGAGGAGATAAAACCCCAGCACGGTGGGCGGAAGCACCAGCGGCAAGGTGACGAGGGCGCCGATGGGTCTGCGCCATTTCGACTCCGTCTGGGAGAGCCACCAGGCGAGTGGGGTGGCAATCAACAGAAGAATGATGGTGGTTAGAGTGGCCAACTGGATGGTCAGCCCAATGGCCTGCCATGCCTCTGGTTGCAATGCGCTGCTCACAGGCTGCATTACGGTAAGTAGCCAAAGACGCGCAGAACAGGCTGTGCCTTATCGCCGCGTAGATAGTCGAGTAAGGCGCGTGCAGCAGGATTCTGTCGGCCCGCGTTCAGAAGAATTGCGTCTTGACGAATAGGCCTGTGCAGCTCCGCTGGAACGATCCATGCCGACCCCTTTGTAATGACCCCGTTCTCGCTGACTTGTGATAACGCCACAAATCCCAGGGCAGCATTGCCTGAGGCCACAAACTGGAATGTCTGCGCAATGTTTGCGGCCTCGATCAGCCTTGGGCGCAATGGCGCGCTGAGGCCAAGCCTGCCAATGACATCGATTGCCGCGGCGCCGTAAGGGGCGAGCCTGGCGTCTGCGATGGCGAGACGATCGAAGCGATCGGTGCGCAGTATCTCGCCGCCTGGATCGACCAGCCTTGGGTCTGCACTCCAGAGCACCAGACGCCCGATGGCGTAGGCAAACTGTGTCTCACCAAGCGCACGACCCTCTGCCGCGAGCCTGGAGGGCGTTTCATGGTCCGCCGCAAGCAGTACGTCAAAGGGCGCCCCATTACGAATCTGCGCATAGAATTGGCCTGTAGCGCCAAAAGAAAGCGCGAGCCGATGCCCCGTATCTTGTTCAAAGGCCGCGCCAAGTCGCTTCATGGGTGCGGCAAAGTTGGATGCGACGGCAACGCGTACCTCTGCAGATTGTGCGCTCGGCAGCATGAACAGCACCAGGCATGACCCCATAAGCCATTGGCGCAGGGTCTTTATCATGGGTGGATGCGTTTCATCATAGGGGTGGCGTGGCAGATTGTAGCGATCGCGCAAGAGTCGCATGCGCGCATAGCCCTATTTTATGCGCAGGTTCGGCGGGCAGCGGCGGGCAGCCGATGGGGGTGCACGAGCAAGGGGAATCGAGATGAAGGTTGCTTCTACAGTCGTTACACGGGTGATTGAGACAGAGATGCCTTTACTCGATCCTGCCGAACTCTACCCGGACAGCACCCCAGAGATTCTTGCGCGAGAGGCCCACTGGCTGATGCCGCGGTTTCAGTGTCCAGAGACCGGCAGACTGATTCTCACCATGCAAGGATTTGTCCTGGAGAACCAGGGTAAGACGATTCTTGTAGACACCTGTGTTGGCGACTGTAAGCGCCGTGC
Organism: Pseudomonadota bacterium; assembly: GCA_046047535.1. Lineage (GTDB taxonomy): Bacteria > Pseudomonadota > Gammaproteobacteria > Burkholderiales > Burkholderiaceae_A > Hahnella. The sequence continues at coordinate 40,181 of JBJOHS010000036.1, read as the reverse complement.
GCGGCCGTTGTTCGATCGGCAGCGGTGGGGTTGGCTGGATCGTTTTCGTGCCGCAGGGTTTGACCCGGAAGAGGTAGATATTGTCCTCAGCACCCATTTGCACGTTGACCATGTGGGCTGGAACACCATGCGCGATGAAACGGGCCTCTGGCGGCCGACCTTTTCAAACGCGCGATATCTTTTCACGCGTCCTGAAGTCGGCTTCTGGACTGGGCCCGCAGGGGGTGCTCTTTTGCCTCGTACGGGTGACTACATTGCGGACAGTGTTCTTCCGATCTTTGAGGCGGGGCTTGCCGATGTGGTGGAGATGGATCACCAAATTCTTCCAGAGATTCGGCTTCTGCCCACGCCGGGCCATTCCCCGGGGCATGTCTGCGTGGAGGTCGGGCGCGGGTCCGATCAGCTCGTCATTGCTGGCGATATTCTGCATACGGTGCTGCAGTGTGTGTACCCCCAGTGGAGCACACGGTTCTGCGCCGACGCAGCGGCCTCTCGCGCGACCCGCATTCGGTTTCTGCAGACCTATGCAGATACCGAGACCCGTATTGCACCAGCCCACTTTCCGAGTCCGGGCGTCGGGCGCATCCGTTCAGAGGGTGAAGCCTTTCGGTTTGTGTTTGATACCCCCGAGGCCTAGGGTGTGTTCATCGTGGGTTCAGCTTGCCCCTGCAAGACTACGATCTCTTTCATTTTAAGGAGTCGTCTATGAAGAAGATGGTGGGTGTATCGGTGGCGGTGCTTCTGGCACTGTCGGGTCTCTGGGCTGGTTCGCGACTTGCGGTGGCCTCGCCAGATCACGACCGCGCGCGCAAGGCCCTGCAGTCTGGTGAGATTCTTCCCCTCGACAAGATTCTTGCGGCCACGGCAGAGAAGTATCCGGGGCAGGTGCTTGAGGTGGAGTTGGAAGACGAGCGCATTGGCGGCGAGAAGATCTGGGTCTATGAAATAAAGGGCTTATCACCGGAAGGTAAGATCTTTAAAGTCATGGTGAACGCCCGCACGGCTGAGGTGCTGAGCATGCGTCCACGCGACCGGGAGCGCGGTAGGCATGCCGAATCAACCAAATAGTCTCTGTCTCTATGCGCGTTCTTGTAGTTGAAGATGAGCCGGTGCTCGCGAAGCAGGTTCGGGGGGCCTTGGGCGATGAGGGCTATGCCGTAGATCTGGCTTACAACGGCCAAGATGGGTTACACCTTGGCCGGGAGGAGCCTTTTGACGCGATTATTCTTGACCTCGGCCTTCCCCTTCTGGATGGACTGTCTGTGCTCAAAACCTGGCGTGCGGAAGGGCGCCGTATGCCCGTGATTATTCTTACCGCGCGTGATAGCTGGTCTGAGAAGGTGGCGGGCATTGATGCGGGCGCCGATGACTATCTTGCCAAGCCCTTCCATATGGAAGAGTTGCTCGCCCGACTCCGCGGTGTGATTCGTCGGTCTGCGGGACAGGCGGCACCTGTCTTGCGGTGGGGCGCAGTGGCATTAGATACGGTAGCGGGTCGGGCCTGGAATGACGCGAGTCCTCTGTCGCTGACGAGTCACGAGTTCAAGCTCCTGGCATGGCTCATGCACCACCCCAACGAGGTGGCGAGCCGCACGACGCTGTCCGAGCACATCTATGGTGCCAACGACGACCCCGATTCCAACACCATCGAGGTCTTTGTCGCGCGGCTTCGTAAGAAGTTGCCCAGCGGCATGATTGAAACGGTGCGGGGCCTCGGGTATCGACTCGGTGATCCCTAAGCGCAGTGAAATGAGCCAGCCTGCCGGTCTGCAGAAATGGTGGGGTCTTGTTGCGGGCCGTCGCTCCTTACAGGCACGCCTTGCGATGGTGAGCCTCCTTGCGGTCTGTGCCGTACTGCTTGTGGCGCACTCCGTTCTAGTGGGCCTCTTTGAGCGGCAGGTGACGCGGCAATTTGAGTCAACCCTTACGATCCAGCTAGACCAATTGACCGCCGGGATAGAGATGGTCGGCGATCCGCCGCAGATCTCGGTACAAGAGCCCAGTGCCGACCCGCGCTGGAGTAAGCCCTATTCGGGGGTCTACTGGCAGGTCAGCACGGGCCTAGATAGCCAGAACGCTGCGTTGGCCGTGGTCCTTCGGTCTCGCTCCCTCTGGGACTTTACGCTTGCGGTCCCCGGCGACGATCTCACGGCAGGCGTGGTGCACATCCACCGGATTGCAGGGCCTGCCGGCCAGACACTGGTGGCCGCTGAACGCAGTGTGGTGCTTGACTCCGAGACAAATCTAACACCTGTGCGGCTCGTCATCGCCTCCGATAGCCACGAGCTTGCCGTATCCGTGGCATCTTTCACCCGTTCTGTCATGCAGTATCTTGTGTCACTTGGGCTCATGATGGCGCTCGTGGTCGCGGTGCAACTGGCCTATGGGCTTGCCCCACTGCGCGCCTTAGAGCGGGCCCTTGCGCGTCTGCGGGAAGGCAAGGCAGAGACCCTCGATGGCAGATTTCCTTCTGAGGTGGCGCCACTGGTGGGGCAGTTTAATGCGGTGTTGGCCGAGCAGCGAAGAAACCTGCAGAGGGCCCGCAGCCTTGCCGGCAATCTTGCCCATGCCATGAAGACGCCGCTTACCGTGATCGCGAATGCAGCCCAAGATCCTCGTATTGAGGGTCAGCAGTTGCGCGAGACGGTGCAGCACTATGGCGCGCTTGCCGAAAAGCAGGTGGCCTGGCATCTGAAGCGGGCGCGCATGGCGGCGAGTACCACGGGCCACTACACGCCGGTTCGGGTTGCCGAGGTGTTACGCGGACTCATTACTGTGCTGCATCGGGCCCATCCGGAAAAGTCTGTGGAGGTGCTGTGCGATGTCCCGTTGACGCTGCGATTTCTTGGCGAACGCGAGGATCTCCAAGAGATTCTTGGAAACCTCTTAGACAACGCCTTTAAGTGGGCCCGGGCGTCTGTCGCGGTATCAGTGGTGCAGTCCGAGGGCCGTATCTTTCTGCTTCTGGATGATGATGGCCCCGGTGTGCCTGCAGCGCGCTATGGCGAAATCTTGCAGCGGGGCACCCGCCTTGATGAGGTGGTGCCAGGTTCGGGTCTTGGCCTAGCCATTGTCGCGGAGCTGGTTGCGCTCTACAACGGCAGTATTGCCTTCTCCGAGTCGGCACAGGGTGGCCTGCGGGTGCAACTCGCGCTCCCTATGGCGCATGGGTAGTCTCGCCTACCACCATGCGACGAAACTCGCCGCACGATAGTACCTGGGCACCGAGCTTCATAGCTCGGCGTGCCTCATCGAGGTCGTCGGTGATCAAGAAGACAGGGCAGGGCGATTGGGGCAGGCGGGTTCGAATGTGCGCCACGATTTCACGATCCGCCCTGTCGGGCCCTGTGCCGCCCGAATACCGAATGGTGAGTTGTGGGTGCGGGGTCTCGATCGTGGCCAGCGCACCATCAAACCAGAGGGCAATCTCAAGACCTCGGGCTCGGTCGATCTGGCCACGCAGCCGTTCGACCAAGAGGCCCTTGGCAGCGCTCCCGGGGCGGCCATTATCGAAGAGGTGCCGAAAGAGCATGGAGAGCCGAAAGATCAGATTGTGGCCATCGATCACGACATGACAGGAAAGCCCCGCATGGAGTCTGGCATAGAGGCGATTGGCTGGTAGGTCGGCAAGCAACGCGTCGATGCGGTCACTGTAGTTCTCCCCGACGAGTGCTTCTGCCCGATCCGTCAGGGCAGATTGCAGAAGCGTGCCCTCGGTATAACGAATACTGTTCGCGCGTAGTAGTCGCGCAATCTTTACTCTGAGCCCAACACAAGTGGGTAGAGTATCTGCGACCGCGATCTCAGTGGCCAGCAGCACGGCACGCGGCGACATGGGCTGGCCGGTTGCGGACTCCACGGTCTCCGATAAGGCAAGGGTGACCGCGTCCATCATTCGCGTACACTCTGATCCGCATGCGAACGGTCTGCAAAAGACGGGTCGCGTGCTATGCTCTGCGACATAACCCTATCGGAAATCGTCATGATTGATAGCATTCGAATTCAGAAGTTTTTTGTCACTACTATGTTGGCTGCCGTGTCGTTGGGAAGTATGGCCGCTGAGGCGGTGTTTACGGCGAAGGCCATTCAGGTAACCCAGCCAACGGCGCCTGCCCGACCCGAGGGCATTAAGACGGGTGCGGTCTTCTTTGGGTCGATTCGCAATACGGGGGCTACAGCCGACAAGATGGTCTCTGCCCGCTCGGCCGTTGCAGAACGGGTGGAACTGCATCGTATGGTGATGGATGGCAGCATGATGCGTATGCGCGAGGTACCCGAGATTCTGCTGCCTCCCGGAGAGGGGCCCTCGTTTCAGCAGGGCAAGGCAGATGCTTACCACTTGATGCTGATTAATCTGAAGCAGCCCCTGAAGGAAGGCGATCGTTTTGCGGTAACCGTTCGATTTCAGAATGCCGGGGAGCTGGAGATGATGGTGACCGTACAGAAGCCTGGCGGAATGTCGGCAGGGCACGGCGGGCATCACAAACACTAGGGTTTCTTGCGGCTGAGCACACTCACCACATGCTCAATGAGTGCGCTTACCCGATGCGGGATATACCGATTACTCGGGAGCACCGCATAGATGCCGAGTGGTTCTGATTCAAATTCTTTGAGTATTTGTTTTACGCGACCCTGGGCCAGGTAGGGCACGGCAATGAAATCAGGCTGTCGGGTAATGCCAAGTCCTTGGGCCGCCGCCTCGGTGAGCGCCAGTCCGTTGTTGGCGACCAGACGCCCGCGCACCGAGGCCTGAATGGGCTGTCCAGAGTCCTGGTAGGGCCAGGTGGTGTGGGTAGAGGCGTTGGAGTAGATCAGGCAGGCGTGCTGGGCGAGTTCGGAGGGATGCTTGGGTCTGCCATGTTGCGACAAATAGCTGGGGGCAGCAAAGGTAAGCAGTCGACACTTCCCGAGCGAGCGCACGATGTCCCCGGGCTGCAGGGTTGCGGTAATGCGAATCGCCAAATCCAGACCCTCTTCAATCAGATTGGATTTCTGGTCTGAGAAGTCCATGATGAGTTCGATATGGGGCTGCGCCTGGGTGAAGGCGAGTAACTCGGGAAGTAGTTCCTGCAGTCCGAAAGTCAAGGGCAGCCCCAGGCGGATGCGCCCCCGTGGCAGGGTCTTTTCTTCATGGAGGCTTGCCTCTGTAGAGTCAACCATGTTGAGGATCACGCGACACTTCTCGAGATAGCTGGCGCCCGCGGCCGTGAGAGTGAGACTCCGGGTACTACGGGTAATAAGCTTCGTTCCGAGATGCTTCTCTAGTGCGGCAATCTGTCGCGTTACGATAGACCGCGCCACCTGCATCTGGTTGGCCACGGCAATAAAGCTGCCGGCCTCAGCCACTCGTACAAACATCTGCATGGCCTCGAGTCTGTCCATGAGTTGCTCTCTTTTTGGTGTCTATTGCCGATTTTTGAATCGTGCAGGTCTCTGAATCGTGCAGGTCCTTCGGCTCACTTTGTTGCAATTATTGCAACATATTGATTGCGCGGTGCCTATTTTTTGAATGATGGCCGCTCCCTACACTTCTCCCATGAAAAAACTTCTGCCCGTATTGTTTGTTCCTCACGGATCTCCGATGTTTGCCATAGAGCCGGGCCCAGTCGGCACTGCCATGGTGGAGGTGGTGCAACGCCTTGCGCGGCCACGTGCGGTGGTGATTGTGAGCCCCCATTGGGAGACGGCTGACCCGTTCGTCGGTGTGGCCCCGCGCCTGTCGACCGTTCACGATTTTTATGGATTCGATTCCCGGCTCTATGAGATTCAGTATCCCGCCACGGGCTGCCCGGAGGCCGCAGAGGAGGTGGTCCTGGCCTTGCGTGCGGCAGGATTCTCTGTGTCTACGGATGCTGCGCGTGGGCTCGACCATGGCGCATGGGTGCCCCTGCGCCAGGTCTTCCCCGATGCCGATGTGCCCGTCATTCCGCTGTCGATGCAGGCCCAGAAGGGCCCGGAGCATGCATACCGCGTGGGCCAGGCGTTGTCGGCCTTGGCACGGCAGAACTTTTTGGTTATGGGGTCGGGCAACATCACCCACAACCTGTACGACTGGCAGCTGGCAAGAAGAAACGGCGAGGGGCCCCCCTCCTATGTCCGGGAATTTTCTGACTGGATCTTTGAGACACTTCGCCTTGGGCGTATCGAGGCGCTGATGCGCTATCGCACCGAGTCACCGATTGCTGTGCGCGCACACCCGTCTGAAGAGCACCTGTTACCCTTATTTACCGCGCTCGGTGCAGCAGGCCCAGAGGCGCGGGCAGAGCCGTTTTATCGGGGCGTGTCAGAAACGGTCTTGGCGATGGATGGGTACGCCTTTAGCGCATAAAGGAAGGGCTGATGTCACGGTTGCAGGTTGTCTGGTTCAAGCGGGACATCCGACTCTACGACCATCCGGCCTTGTCGAGGGCTGCCGCAGGCGGCCCGGTTCTGGGTCTGGTGGTCTACGAGCCATCGCTCTGGAGTTGTCCGGATGCCAGTGGGCGTCAGGCGGCCTTTTATGCCGAGTCTCTCGAGAGCTTCCGCGCGGAGGCGGTTGGTGCTTCTCTGGTCGTTCTTTTTCTAAGAGGGGAGATGCCAGACCTCTTGGAGACTCTGCGCTTTGCGGTCGGAGGGTTCGACCTATGGAGCCACGAGGAGACCGGAAACGCACTAAGTTTCGAGAGGGATAAGCGGGTAGCGGCGTGGGCGCGCCGCAGCGGCGTGTCGTGGCGAGAACTTCCTCAGAACAATGTGGTGCGTGGCCTGAAAAACAGAGACCACTGGTCGGCGATTTGGGACCGCCGTATGACAGACGCGTCGCTGTCGGTGCCTCGCCTTGGGCCGCTCCCTCATTCGCTATTGGAGAAGCTCCGCGTAATCCTGAAGAAGATGCAGGCAGACAGCCTCTCTCCGTGGATAGAAAGGGCCGTAACCGACCGCTGCCCGGGTAGGCAGACGGGTGGGCGCGCACACGGGCTTAGGCTTCTTACGTCCTTTCTAGAGGGCCGGGGGGTTGCCTATCGGCGGCAGATGAGTAGTCCCGGGACTGCAGAGGATTCATGCTCGCGGCTCTCCCCGTTTCTGGCCTGGGGCTGTCTCTCGATTCGCGAGCTGGTGCAGGCCGTCTGGCAGGCCCGCCAGGCGTGGCAGTCTGAGGCGGGACATCCAGACCAGAAGGCGATGCTCCAGAGCCTAAAGAGCTTTGAGAGCCGACTGCATTGGCGCTGCCACTTTATGCAGAAGCTCGAGACCGAGCCCGAGATTGAGATCCGCTGCCTGCATCCGGCAACCCGGGGTCTGCGCAATGAGGGCCCCTTGGGTGACGAAGAGACCCATCGCTTTACGGCCTGGTCCGAGGGAAGAACAGGTGTTCCGTTTGTGGATGCGTGTATGCGGTACCTGCAGCACCACGGATGGATCAACTTTCGCATGCGGGCCATGCTCATCTGCTTTGCCAGCCAGCACCTCTGGCTCCATTGGCGCAAGACCGGTGAGCATCTGGCGCGTCTCTATACCGATTATGAGCCAGGGATCCATTGGCCGCAGATCCAGATGCAGAGCGGTACTACGGGTATCAACACCATTCGTATCTACAACCCAGAGAAGCAGGCGATCGATCAGGATCCGCAGGGGGAGTTTGTGGCCCAGTGGGTTCCTGAGAGGCTTACGCCCGGCTATCCGCTACCGATCGTCGATCATCTGCAGGCCGCACGGGTTGCCCGAGAGCGGCTCTGGGGTCTTCGAAAGGAGGCCTTGTCCCAGGTGGAGGCGCAGAAGATTTATCAGAAGCATGGCAGTCGTCACCCCGCCCGGGACCAGGCACCCCGACGTGCTCGGGCGAAACATACCGGCGCTGAGCCCGCGCAGGGTGCGCGCGACAATAGCGCAGCAGACTCGGCGACTGGTCAGCAGAGCTTTGATTTCTCTTAGAAGACCAATTACTTCTTCGGACGAAACGCCTTACAGACCGCCTCGTTGGTCTCTAGGCTAGGCCCGCCGATCAGTTCGAGACCATAAGGAATGGCGGCGAAGAGTCCCGAGACCTTGATGGCGCCGGTCTCTGGATCACGTAACCCCTCAAGCGTCTCTTGAATAGACCGCGGTCGACCCGGGAGATTCACAATCAGTGACCTGCCCCGAATGACTGCCGTCTGACGCGAGAGAATGGCCGTGGGCACGAAGGCCAGCGAAATCTGTCGCATCTGCTCGCCAAATCCTGGGAGTTCACGATCAGCCACATCAAGCGTTGCTTCCGGGGTGACATCGCGTGGTGCAGGTCCCGTGCCGCCTGTCGTGAAGACCAGGTCGCAGCCCTGGTTGTCTACGAGATCAACGAGGGTCTGGGCAATTACGGGACGCTCGTCGGGAATGAGCCTGTCGATACTTTCCCATGGGCTGATCAGGGCCTTCGAGAGCCACGACTTTAGGCCAGGAAGCCCTTCATCTTCGTAGATGCCTTGACTGGCGCGATCGCTAATGGAGACAAGCCCGAAGCGGGCAGGGCGGGAGGTGGGATTCATGGGCTGCATTATTGCCCAGAACCGTACGTGGCAGGGGGGCGTTACGGGTAAGATCTGACCCCATGAAAACCACACAAGCCGACACTACTCCCTTTTTTTACGACGCCCAGGGTCTTGAGGCGCTCAACCAGAAGATGTTGCAGATGGCCCAGGACCTTGGCGCTACCGACGCCTCGACCGAGGTCTCCGAGAGTTCGGGGCTTTCTGTCACCGTACGTATGGGGGCCCTAGAAACACTGGAACATACCCGCGACCGTGGGGCCAGCGTCACGGTCTATCTCGGCCAACGGCGGGGCCATGCCACCACCTCAGATCTCTCAGACCGCGCCCTGCACGATGCGGTGAAGAAGGCGATTGATATCGCGAAGTACACTGCGGAGGATCCCTTTGCAGGCCTTCCGGAGGCTCGTGATATTGCCCTTGGCCCCCATGCCGACCTTGACCTTTTTCATGCCTGGTCGGTGAGTCCGAAGGAGGCTACAGAGATGGCCAAAGAGGCAGAGGCTGCCGCCCGCGCGGTAGACCGCCGTATTCGTAACTCAGATGGTGCCAGCGTATCTGCGAGCCACGGCCAATTCTGTTCGGCCAATAGCCGTGGATTTATGGGCGGCTACCCCTACAGCCGGCACTTTCTCTCGGTGGCGCCCATCGCACAGGAAAAATCTGTCATGCAGCGGGACGACTGGTACACCACCAGCCGCAATCCCACGGAGCTTGCTGCCGCCTCTGAGATTGGTCGGTATGCCGCCCATCGAGCGCTCTCCCGGCTGGGTGCAAAGCGACTGCCGACGCAGCAGGTACCAGTGATTTTTGAGGCGCCGGTTGCTGTGGGCCTCTTAGGTGCGCTGGTGCAGGCTTTGTCGGGGTCTGCCCTCTATAGGCGGGCGAGTTTTCTGGTTGATAGCCTTGGGCAGCAGATCCTGCCAGAGCATCTCAGCCTTCTCGAAGACCCCTTCGTTCCAGGGGCGAGCGGCAGTACGCCGTTTGACGACGAGGGGGTTCAGGTACGGTCGCGTCGGGTGATTGATGCAGGTCGGGTCGCTGGCTATTTTCTGTCGACCTACTCGGCCCGTAAGCTCGGGATGCCCACCACCGGGAATGCGGGTGGCTCGCATAATCTGCGGTTGGTGAGTAAAAAGAAGTCACCTGCCGATGGACTGGCCGGGCTCTTAAAGCTGATGGGTACCGGCTTGTTGGTAACAGAGGTTATGGGGCAGGGCGTCAATGGCATCACCGGTGACTATTCGCGTGGCGCATTTGGTTATTGGGTCGAGCACGGAAAGATTCAGTATCCGGTTGAAGAGATTACGATTGCGGGCAACCTCAAGGATATGTACCGTGGCCTGATCGCGATGGGTGGTGATACGTTGAACCGCGGTAATAAGACAATGGGTTCGGTCTTAATCGATCGCATGACCATTGCTGGCTGCTGATTAGTAGGCAGCGTCTAGTCGCTGTTTTCCTTGGCGTTGTGCCGAAGCAGTCGTACTGCACGATTCACCGACGCGGTAAGGCGAACACGACGCAGGACGTCGGCAAGATGGTCTCTGCCGCGCACCTCTAGGACCACTTTGAGGGTCGAAAAGCCCCCGCCGCGGCGTTCGATCGTGAGATCAATGATGTTGGCGTCGGAGGCCGAGATGGCGCCTGCTACCTTGGCAAGGGCTCCTGGTGCATCTTTCACATCGATATGTAGATGCGTCTCAAAGGTACGATAGATGGGGTCGCCCCAGATGATATCGGCCCATCGGTTGGGATCCTTCGGCCGTTGGCGTCGGGCATATCCGCAGCTGGCGCGATGAATGAGCAGGCCTGCTCCGCCTCGCATATAGCCCCAAGAGTTATCGCCCGCAATCGGATGGCAGCAGGCCGCGTACTGCACGGCAGTTCCCTCAGACCCATTGACCGTGATGCCGAGATCGTGCTGCGCGGTGAGGTGCTCCATGGATAGACGTAGGGCCCGCTCAGCCGCAGGCAAGAGTCTGCGAGCGCGGGGCTGAGAGTCTACGTCGATTCCCGCTGGGCCTGGCAGTAATCGTCGTGCAGCCACGTTTGCTAGGAGGTGCCCCAGCCCGATGGCTTCGAGCAACCCCTCCCGGTCGTTGGCCGGGATCTCATGGAAGAACTGTGACCAGTTGAGATTAGGGTCGTCCACTCCGGGACTGCCCAGGGCCTTGAGTGCGGTATCGAGCAGTCGACGCCCGAAGGCCACTGCCCGCTCCCGTGTGCTGGTCTTGAGGTTGTATCGAATCTGTGACCGTGCCCGTGCGGTCCGTACGAAGCCCAGCCATCCCGGGTGTGGGGTGGCCGTGGGCTGCGTGACGACCCGGACCACATCGCCGTTACGCAGCTCGGTATCGAGTGGTTTGACCTCGTTGTTGATCATGGCGCCTGTGCACTGGTTGCCGACATCGGTGTGCACCATGTAGGCAAAGTCGACGGGTGTGGATCCCTTGGGTAGTTCGCGAATTTCCCCTGTGGGGGTGAAGACATAGATGACATCGGGGAAGAGGTCGATCTTGATATGGTCGAGAAAGTCCTTTGGGTCTCGCGACTGCACCGACAGCAGCGACTGCATCCACTCGTGGGCCTTGCGTTGCAGGGGGGTCACCGAGGCGGCATGCTCTTTGTAGAGCCAGTGGGCAGCCACGCCAGCCTCTGCCATCTGATGCATCTGATGGGTGCGGATTTGGAACTCCAACGGAGCGCCGTGTGGGCCGACCACCACAGTGTGTAGCGACTGATACCCATTGGACTTGGGCAGCGCGATATAGTCCTTGAACTTTCCTGGAACAGGCTTGAATAGGGCATGCAAGGCCCCGAGCGCGACATAACATTCGGGGATTGTCGGCACGTAAACGCGAAAGCCGTATATGTCGAGCACCTCCGCGAAGCTCAGGCGCTTCTCCTTCATCTTGAGGTAGATGGAGTAGAGGCTCTTGGTTCGACTTGTGACTTCTGCGAGAAGACCAAAGTTAGGAAGTTGTCCTCGAATCTGGTCTTCGAGTTTTCCGAGAATCTCCTTGCGGTTTCCTCGTGCCGCCTTCAGTGCCTTCTGAAGTACAGATGAACGCTTCGGATAGAGTCCCTCAAAGCAGAGGTCTTCGAATTCACGAAAGATTTCATTGAGGCCAAGTCTGTGGGCAATAGGCGCGTAGATCTCAATTGTCTCGCGGGCAATACGGGTGCGCTTGGCAGCGGAGGTGGCCGACAGGGTTCGCATGTTGTGCAGTCGGTCGGCAAGCTTGATAAGAATGACCCGCACATCATCCGCCATGGACAGCAGCATCTTTCGGAAATTCTCGGCCTGTGCCTCCTCACGGTTACTAAAACTTACCTTGTCGAGCTTTGTAAGGCCTTCGACAAGCATGGCGACGGTAGAGCCAAACTGCTCGGCGATCTGAACCCGCGTTACGCCGCAGTCTTCGACCGTGTCGTGAAGCAGGGCGGCAATGAGGGCATCGGCATCAAGGTGCCACTGGGTGCAGACTTCGGCTACCGCAAGTGGGTGTGAGATATAGGCCTCGCCGGACTGACGCGTCTGACCCAGATGGGCTGCATCAGCAAAGCGAAAGGCCTCGATAATGCGGGATTGGTCTTCGGGGGGGAGGTAGTCTGCCCTCTCTAGCAGAGGCGATACAGAAATAACCTCCGCGGCAATCGCGGGCGGGCTGCTGGCACTGCTCTGGGCGAGTACTGAGGCCATCGTGGCTCCGTTGGCAGGCAAACGGAATCAGTGGGACAGACGCGCCATGGAGGTTACATGGGAACTTTACGCAGCATCTCTCTGCCAATGTGGCCGGAGGCGATTTCCCGCAGGGCAACGACCGTAGGCTTGTCGCGTGCATCGACTTTCGGGGTGGCCCCCTGCGCAAGTTGACGGGCGCGATAGGTGGCCGCCAGGGTAAGTTCGAAGCGATTAGGCACTTTGTCGAGGCAGTCTTCTACAGTGATACGGGCCATGGTTACGTCCTTTATTTTTGGAGGGAGAGGGCTGACCGAACAATCGCTTTTATTTCGGCCAAAGCCGTCGTAAATTCTTGATTCATAATAACATGATCGAATTCGTTCGCGTGCGATATTTCGTCCTCCGCAGCCTGTATACGGCGTTCAATCACTTCAACGCTGTCCTGTCCCCGACCCTGTAGCCTCTCCCGAAGTGCCTCGAGTGACGGGGGCAGGATAAAGATGCTGCAGAGAGACTCTTTGGGAAAGCTCTGGCGTATCTGGCGAGCGCCCTGCCAGTCGATCTCGAGCAGTACAGCCTGGCCCGCCTGGCATTGCGACTCTATCCATTGCCGCGACGTGCCGTAGTAATTGCCATGCACATGGGCCCACTCGAGAAACTCTCCCTGAGCCTTACGGGCGAGAAAGTCGGACTCACTGGTGAAAAAATACTCGCGTCCATTGACCTCACCCGGTCGCGGGGGCCGGGTGGTAGTCGATACCGAGAGGGCTAGGGAGAGGTCTCTGTCGTCCAGCAGTGCCCGAACGAGGCTGGTCTTTCCTGCACCAGAAGGGGCAGCGATGATCACGAGGCGACCGCGGTCGTCGATATTGGGGGGGGTCATTGAATGTTTTGAACCTGTTCACGGATCTGCTCGATGGTGAGCTTCATCTCCATGGCCACCTGGGTCAGGGCAATACTGGCCGACTTAGCCCCCAGTGTGTTGGCCTCGCGGTGTAGCTCCTGGCAGAGGAAGTCCAGCCGTTTGCCTTGGGGCTGTTCGCCTGAGCGCGCGAGGGCCTGAGCCATTGCCTGAAGGTGGGCCTTGAGACGGTCTAATTCCTCGGCAATGTCGGCCCGGCTAGCTGCGGCATGGGCCTCCTGTTGAATACGTTCGGCCACCAGCGCCACGAGATCGGCGCGCTCGAGCTCTGACGGCATTCCTGTACCAAAGGCCTCTTCAAGCCGTGCTCGAATTTTTTGTCGTTGTGCCTCGAGTGCCTCAGGCATGCGCGCGGCCGCCTGCTGCCGAAGGGATTCCAGGCTATCTAAACGCGCCTGAATGGTTATCGCAAGCTTCTCCCCCTCGGCCTGTCGAGAGGCCTCAAGGTTCTGCACCGCCGCCTCAAAGACCCCCATCACCGAGTCGCGGTGGCGCTCTTCTGATGGCGTAGGAGGTGCCTCAAAAACCCCAGGAAAGGCGAGTAGCTCGGACATACTCCAGGCGCGAATGGACTCGGGCCGGCCAGCACTAAGTTCGGACTGAAGCGCCAGCAGTCGGGCGACGCGCTCTTGATTAACGGGCGGAAGCGACCGCTCGGTGTCGGCCTCTCGAAGAATAGAGATACGGACTTCCACCTTGCCCCGCGGAAGCAGGCGCGCAAGCCGCTCGCGCATGGGTGGTTCAAGGCTGCGCAGGTCGTCTGGCAGACGCAGACTGAGCTCAAAGAATCGATTGTTGACCGAACGAATATCGACCTGAACAAGGCCAATTGGGCCGGGCATCTGGGCGGAACCGAATCCGGTCATGCTGCTGACAGTCATAGACGGGGTATTGTACGGGCTCTCATTACTGATTCATCTGATTCATCTGATTCATTGCGAAGGAGTGGTAATGTCTGACAATCCAACCAACCTGGTAACGCGGGCGGGCCAGCGGCCCCCAAACCGGCTGCGACCGGTTCGTCTGCATCGTCGCTACACCTGCCATGCGGAGGGCTCCGTGCTGGTCTGCTTTGGCCAGACGAGGGTGCTCTGCACCGCCTCTGTCGAAGAGAAGGTTCCGGGCTTTTTGCGCGGGGCTGGTCAGGGCTGGGTAACCGCGGAGTATGGGATGCTGCCTCGGGCCACTCATACCCGCAGTGATCGAGAAGCTGCGCGGGGCAAACAGTCGGGTCGGACTTTAGAGATTCAGCGTCTTATTGGCCGTTGTCTGCGGGCGGTCGTAGATCTCAAGGCCATTGGAGAGCGGACTATTACCGTGGACTGCGATGTCTTACAGGCCGATGGGGGAACCCGCACAGCCAGTGTCACGGGGGCCTGCCTAGCGGTTTTTGATGCATTAAAGACGGTGGCGGATCGGCAGCCTTCGGTGCCTGAGCGTCAGGCGATTCTTTCTGCCTTCCGTGAGCCCGTAGCGGCGGTGTCTGTTGGAATCGTGGAGGGGGTACCGCTCTTGGATCTTGACTACTCGGAAGATTCGGGCTGTGAGACGGATATGAATATCGCCATGCTTGCATCGGGCGGATTGATTGAGCTGCAGGGCACAGCCGAAGGGGCCCCCTTCTCCCGGGGCGAGCTCAATCAGTTGATAGACCTCGCGGTCGGCGGTATTGCCCGGCTGCATGGACTTCAGAAGGCGCTCATGGCGGCGCCTGACCGAAATGAGGCAGAGCTGCCAGGCTAGGCCGGCCGATTACCGCATGGTGTCCACAGCAAATGATCCAGGCGCGGAGAGGGCGATAGAGCCAGTGACCGGTCGCGGGTCTCGTGGCGAACAGTGGGTGCTGGCCAGTAGTAACCCGGGAAAGCTGCGCGAGATGCGTCGTCTGCTCGCGGGCCAGGCGGGCCTTGAGGTGGATCTGGTGGCCCAGTCGACCCTGGGTGTGGCTCCCTGTGCTGAACCCTTTGAAAGCTTTTTGGAAAACGCTTTAGAGAAGGCCCGACATGCGAGCCGCTGCGCGGGCCTGCCTGCGCTTGCGGATGATTCGGGCCTTGTGGTTGATGTCCTGGGTGGTGCTCCGGGGGTGCGATCAGCGCGGTTCTATGCCGATGCCCAGCGTGCAGGAGAAGCGCTTGGCGCTACCCCGGCGGTTCCCGGGCCATCGGGTGACGAGCAGAACTGGCAGTGGCTGTTACATCGGATGCGAGGCGTCGCGGAAGACGACCGCACTGCTCGGTTTGTAGCCGTACTCTGCTTTGTGCGACAACCGGAGGATCCGATGCCGATCTTTGGGGTGGGGCTCTGGAGCGGATTAATCGCGGCGCGCCCTGCAGGCCAGCACGGGTTCGGCTATGACTGCGTTTTTTTCGATCGGGCTGCCGGTCAGACTGCGGCGGAGATGTCAGCCGAAGATAAGGACGCGCGGAGTCATCGCGGGGCAGCCTTTGTGCAATTTATGGATCTTTACCAGCGGGCGTATGGCTATGGCCGATGAGGTACGCGTTCGTGAGATACCGAGGCCCGAAATTCGGCAGCAGCAAGCGGTGCCTGCGGTACCCCCACCGCTTAGCCTGTACATCCATCTGCCCTGGTGTATTCGGAAGTGTCCCTACTGCGACTTTAATTCTCATGAGGTACGGGGTGCGCTGCCGACCGACCATTATCTGCAGAGTCTTATAGCCGATCTGGAGCAGTCGCTGCCCCAGGTCTGGGGTCGTCCGGTCCAGTCGATTTTTATAGGCGGTGGCACGCCCAATCTATTCCCACCCTCTGCCATTGACCAGCTTTTGGTCGCGGTCCGCGCGCGGCTGAAAGTAGCACCGATGGCAGAGGTAACTCTTGAGGCCAATCCGGCGGCAGTACGAGAAGAGTCTGCTGACTGGCATGCCTACCGGCAGGCAGGCGTCACGCGGGTCTCAGTGGGGGTGCAGTCGTTTGATGCCGGGTGTCTTCAGGCCCTTGGTCGATTACATTCCGTGGAACAGGCGGTGGAGGCGGTTGCCGGGGCGGTTACGGTCTTCGAACGCGTCAACCTGGATCTCATGTATGGGCTGCCGGGGCAGACTGTCGAGATGGCACAGGACGATCTGCGGCAGGCCCTTGCGCTGGGGGTGGGGCACCTCTCCTTGTACCAGCTTACCCTTGAGCCGAACACCCTCTTTGCGGTACGACCACCTTCGCTCCCAGAAGAGGATGCCATCTGGGAGATGCAGACGGTTCTGGTGCAGATGCTTGAGGCGACGGGTCTGGCCCGATACGAGGTCTCTGCCTATGCCCGGCCTGGCCAGCGCTGCCAGCACAACCTGAACTACTGGGAGTTTGGGGATTACCTGGGGCTTGGCGCTGGGGCCCACAGTAAGCTGAGCCTTGCGGATCAGGGAATCGTGCGCCAATGGTGTCTGCGACAGCCGCAGGCCTATCAGCAGGCCGTGGTGGCGGGCGATGGTAGCCATCGGCAGACCAGGCCCGTTGAGGCCCGGGACCTTGGGTTTGAGTACATGCTCAATGGGCTAAGACTTGTTTCCGGGGTTCCGGTGACTGGCTACTTCGAGCGGACCGGACGTCCCGCCGAGGATCTGTTGCCCGGGGTTGCCAAGGCTCAGGAACGAGGGCTCCTATGCACCGATGGGCACTATTGGCGGGCTACGCCCCGCGGATTTGATTTCCTCAATACGTTGCAGGAGATTTTCTTGCCTGACTAGCGTGCAAACCATGCGTTAATCGTGCACTATTGCACATAAATAGTGCAGTTTGCTCTGTTTTGTGGCACACAGACCCGAAAATTACGTAAAACTGGGCCGATTCGGGTCGGCACGGTTTCTGCATTAGCTAGCCCGAACAACTTCATCTAACCCTTCTCACTCAGGAGTGCGCGTTTATGGCAACCCCCAAAGATGTCTTGAAAATGATCTCAGACAATGAGGTTAAGTTTGTTGATTTTCGCTTCACCGATACACGTGGTAAGGAGCAGCATGTCTCAGTTCCTGCCCATACGGTAGAAGAAGACAAGTTTGAATCGGGGCACGCCTTTGACGGGTCATCTATTGCAGGCTGGAAAGGTATTGAGGCCTCTGACATGCTGCTGATGCCTGACCCCGAAACGGCGGTGCTTGATCCCTTCCGTGAAGAGTCGACCCTGAACATCACCTGCGATGTGGTGGAGCCTTCGGATGGCAAGGGCTATGAGCTCGATCCCCGCTCGATAGCTAAGCGTGCTGAGGCATTCTTAAAGGCTTCCGGCGTGGGCGATACCGCTTATTTCGGACCAGAGCCCGAGTTCTTCATTTTTGATGGCGTCACCTGGAATGTGGACATGTCCGGCTGTGGCGTGAAGATCAAGTCCGAGGAGGCCAGTTGGTCTACTGGTATTGAATACGACGGCGGCAACCTGGCGCACCGCCCAGCGGTGAAGGGAGGTTACTTCCCCGTACCACCGGTGGACTCCTTCCAGGATATCCGTTCTGAGATGTGCTTGATTCTTGAGCAGATGGGCGTGCCCGTTGAGGTGCACCACCATGAGGTGGCCGGTGCCGGTCAGTGCGAGATTGGTACGAAGTTCACAACACTTACCCGCCGCGCCGATTGGACGCAGACGCTAAAGTATGTAGTCATGAATGTGGCCGCTAGTTATGGCAAAACAGCCACCTTCATGCCCAAGCCCATAGTCGGAGACAACGGCTCAGGAATGCACTGCCATCAGTCGATCTGGAAGGATGGTCAAAATCTCTTCGCGGGAAATGGGTACGCGGGTCTCTCGGAGTTTGCTCTTTACTACATCGGCGGCATCATTAAGCATGCGCGTGCGCTCAACGCAATTACCAATCCAGGCACCAACAGCTACAAGCGTCTGGTACCGGGCTTTGAGGCACCTGTAAAGCTTGCCTATTCCGCCCGTAACCGCTCTGCCTCGATTCGCATTCCGTACGTTAGCAACCCTAAGGGACGTCGTATCGAAGTTCGTTTCCCCGACCCCACCGCTAACCCCTATCTGGCCTTCTCGGCCATGATGATGGCTGGTCTTGATGGTGTGATGAACAAGATTCATCCGGGTGAGGCGGCAGACAAGAATCTCTATGACCTTCCTCCCGAGGAAGACAAGAAGATTCCGACCGTATGCTCATCGCTCGACATGGCCTTGGAGTCGCTCGACAAGGACCGTGAGTTTCTTACCCGTGGTGGAGTCTTCAGCGACGCCATGATTGATGCCTATATCAACCTGAAGATGGACGAGGTGACGCGATTCCGTATGACTACGCACCCTGTCGAGTTTGATATGTATTACTCGCTCTAAGAGGGCCTGGGGGCGTGCCTGCTCTTTGGGCAGACCGTACCCAGAAAAAGGGGGCGATCATTCGCCCCTTTTTTTTAGCCTTATATCGCCGAGATCACGGATGAAAAACCCAACCTATGATGCATTCGATCTGCTGAGTACCGCCATTCTTCTGATCAATGAGGAGGGTAGTCTGGTACATCTGAATGCAGCAGCCGAAAATCTTTTGGGTTTTTCGGCAACGCTCATCGCTGGTCACCGGCTCAGTGAGGTTGCGGGTAGCGGCGCAGAGGTTGATCGTCTCATCGCAGAGTGCCGCTCACGTGTCTTTTCGGTGAAGCGGCTGCAGATGGCCTGGCAGGTCGTTGGGCGTGGCCCTAGTACCCTCGATACAACTGTCTCCGTGGTTGAGGAGCTGGGTATTTTGGCGACGATTGAGTTACGTGAGCCCGATGCCTTTCAGCGAATTGATCGTGAGGAGCGCCAGGCAGCCCTCATGCAGATGAATCAGTCACTGCTTCGCAACCTGGGTCATGAGGTGAAAAACCCTCTGGGCGGTATTCGTGGGGCTGCGCAGCTTCTAGATGCTGAGCTCCCGACCCGGGCTCTCAAGGAGTACACCGAAGTCATCATAAAGGAGTCGGATCGGCTACAAGCCTTAGTTGATCAGATGCTCGCGCCGGTAAGGCGGAGTCTGTCTAAGTCCGCGGTGAATGTTCACGAGGTACTCGAGCGGGTTCGTCGGCTCGTGCTCTCGGAGTTCCCGAGAGGGCTGGAGATTCTCAGGGATTACGACACCAGCCTACCCGATATGCAGGCCGATTCCGAGCAGCTGATTCAGATGACACTGAATATCGTGCGTAACGCCGCCGAGGCGATGGAGGGTACAGGCCGTATCTGGCTTAAGACCCGGGTATCCCGGCAGGTAACGTTGCATCGTCGTCGGTATCGACTTGCTTTGTCGTTATCGATACGGGACGACGGACCAGGTATTCCAGAGGCGATACGCGAAGAGATTTTCTATCCCTTAGTTTCTGGAAATCCTAAGGGGCATGGACTTGGTCTGACTATTGCTCAGACCATCGTGCATCAGCATGGCGGAGTTATTGACTGCCGTTCTGAGGCAGCGGGTACAGAGTTTTTGATTTTGATGCCGCTGGGAGATCCCCTGCCAGCGCACGGATAGTCAAGGAGGGTTGTGGATGAAGCCAGTATGGATTGTCGATGACGATGCGTCGATACGTTGGGTGCTCGAGAAGGCGCTCATTCGGGCCCAGATGCCGTGCCGCCTCTTTCAGAATAGCCAAGAAGTGATGCGTGCACTACAAGACGATACGCCTCAGGTCCTTGTATCCGACATCCGCATGCCAGGCGATTCCGGCCTTGCGCTGCTTGAGCAGGTTAAGGCTAGGTTGCCCGATCTTCCCGTCATCATCATGACCGGGTTTTCTGATCTCGATAGTGCGGTCTCTGCATTTCAGGGGGGTGCCTTTGAGTATCTCCCTAAGCCCTTTGATATCGATGAGGCCACCGCGCTCATTCAGCGTGCGGTTCGTGAGTCGATGCCTTCGGAGTCGGGCCGTACCGTTGCCTCGCCTGAGCAGCTCGAGATGCTTGGCCATGCGCCTGCGATGCAGGAAGTCTTTCGTGCGATTGGCAGGCTCTCTCAGTCCTCGGCCACCGTGCTCATTACTGGGGAGTCAGGCACCGGAAAGGAGCTTGTGGCCAGTGCATTGCACCGACATAGCCCACGGGCCGCGATGCCCTTTGTTGCTTTGAATACAGCAGCCATTCCGCATGATTTACTAGAGTCGGAACTATTTGGCCATGAGCGGGGTGCCTTTACCGGTGCCCAGTCGCTGCGTCGGGGCCGGTTTGAACAGGCAGAGGGCGGCACACTCTTTCTCGATGAGATTGGGGATATGTCGATTGATCTTCAGACCCGTCTGCTACGGGTCTTATCCGATGGCAATTACTACCGTGTAGGGGGCCATCAGCCCCTGAAGGCCAATGTCCGTGTGATCGCTGCCACCCACCAGAACCTGGAGCAGAGGGTACGGGAGGGACGGTTTCGAGAAGACCTCTTTCATCGACTCAATGTTATTCGGCTCCGTCTGCCACCGCTGCGGGATCGTCAAGAGGATATCGCTGAGCTCGCTAATTTCTTCTTACGAAAGTCGGCTACGTCTCTCGGCGTGGAGGCAAAGGTATTGGCCCATGACGCACTAGCGTTGATGCAGAGTCATCCGTTTCCTGGCAATGTACGACAGCTTGAAAACCTGTGCCACTGGCTCATTGTGATGGCCCCAAGCCAGACAGTGGAGTTACAGGATCTTCCCCCAGAAATTCGTCAGCCCGACCTGGCCTATGTGATGCACGAGTCGGGTCAGGAGACACTTTCTGACGGGGCGGCGAACGGGTCTGGTCTTCGGCCGCCAGGTGGGTCTGTCGTTAGTGGTCTTGAACGGCCGTTAGGAGCGGTTATCCCTGGTGGACATTCGTCGGGGCCAGACTGGCGGGTGATTTTGAAGACGGAGCTGGAACGAGCCCTTCGCGATGCAAGTAAAGACGATGAGGCGACAGAGTCCGCAAAGATGGAGCGCTGGGAGAAAGACTTCGAAACAATTGTCTACGGTACAGCGCTTGCCTTTACACGGGGGCGTCGCATTGAGGCTGCACAGCTTCTGGGGGTCGGCCGCAACACGATTACGCGAAAGATTGCCGAACTCGACCTCGAGTCGCGTTAGGGCTTTGGTACCGACTGGGTAGGCCTGGCCAGGACGTAGGTCATTGCACTTGCCAGGGCAGAGAAGGCCCAGAAGACCATGAACCCCAGTCCGTAGGACTCTCGACGCCCGAGTTCGATGTGTTCGCCCAAGAGCAGCAGGTCGTGCGGGTCGAAGAGTGAAAAAAAGAGGCCCGTGAGGGCGGTTGCGGCGAGAAACGAGGGCCAGGCAATGCTCATTGCCGCCCGGGCGAGGCAGGGGGTCTGACGTGGGTCTTCAATTCCCTCGTGGCTGTTGCTCGATGCCATGGCGTGGTGTCTCCTCGTTTTCTAACGATCGTCTTTTTTAAGGATCTATGGGCAGGCGACTGCGAACCCGCCACTGGCCAGTTGGATCTTCGGCACTGAGGTGCCAGTAGCCCGCCATGAGGTCAGTTGTCTGGGCCTGGTAACGCCCGGGCCCTGTCTGCACCATGGAAAGGCTTCGGTCTTGTGCCCCAATGGTGGGGTGGGCCAGATGGAGGCGGAGAAATTCTGGTGCCGGGGAGGTCTCTGGCGCAGAAAATTGAATGACAAAGACTACCGCACCGTTGGACTGCCGCTGCGCGCTAGGAAGAAGCAAAATGCCGCGGCGCTCCGCCTCTCGATCTTTTTCTAGTCGCTGGTTAATGCCCTTGCCATGTCGCGTGTAATCATCGGCCACCAGGCTGTCTTGGGTCTGTACTGCGATGACGATGGTGACCATGCAGGCAAGAATCGTACTGCCCAGCATGCCGAGGATGATCCAGGGCCATCTGTTTCTCCACCAGGGCACAGCGACCAGAGGCTGCACCGTGTAAGGAGCGACAGAGGCAAGTGAGCGAGAGTCTGCAGAAGACATCAGGGGTCCGTTCGGATGGCTAGGATAGTAAGGGTAAGCGTCAAATATTGAGCGGTAAACGGGTCTTAGCGGGGCACGAAGAAGGCCGCCTTCTGGGTAATAACTAGGCTAGGGTCGTCTTCGGACTGCACTTGAATTTGAATCTTATGAGAGCCGGACTGCATAGCCTCTGCAACCGCGATAGGAATACGTAGGTCGATAATTGCGGTGGTGTACGCGCTGGGGTCTATCGTGAGGCGGGTGTCGCCAATCGCGGAGAGTCCGTCAATGCCCTGCGCACGGATAACGAGTCGTCGCAGTTCGTGGCTCTTGTTGGTGATCTGGAGTCGGTAGACATTCTCAATATACTGTCCCTCGACCTCTCGAGCGAGGGCACCACGGTCGCGAATCACATTGACCTGGAGGGGCGATCGCATCAAGAGTGAAGTAAGTACGGTCGCCGTGATTACCACAAGAATCGTTGCATAGATCAGTACGCGCGGACGGAAGAATCGCTTGCGAATAGACGACTCAGCAACCTTTCCTTCTAGGGCATTGAGGGTGGTGTATCGGATAAGACCCTGGGGATATTGCATCTTGGTCATGATGGAGTTGCAGCCATCGGCGCAGAGTCCGCAGCCAATACACTCATATTGCAGCCCTTTACGAATATCGATGCCTGTAGGGCAGACTTCGACACAGACGCCGCAATCAATACAATCTCCTTTACCTGCTGCCTTGTAGTCTTCATGGCGGCCCCGCTTGCCGCGGGTCTCGCCGCGGGTGCTGTCATAGCTCACGATGAGAGTGTCACGGTCGAACATGGCACTCTGAAAACGGGCGTAAGGGCACATATATTTGCAGACCTGTTCACGCATAAAGCCTGCTTGTAGCAGCGTGAAAAAGGAATAAAAGAGCATCCAAAACCACTGCCAGAATCCCAGGCTTCCGGCGAGTACACCTGTGGCGAGGGTGTCAATGGGGGTGAAGTATCCGGCGAAGGTAAAGCCGGTCCATAGCGCGATCAGGCTCCAGGCAACTAGGGTGAGGGTGCGCCGCGGTAGTCGGCCGAGGAACCCAATCTCCTGGTCGCGGCGCATGCGCACATGGCGGTCTCCTTCGATCCAGCGCTCAACCTGCATAAAGATCTGTGTGTAGACTGTCTGGGGACAGGCAAAGCCACAGAAGAGTCGGCCTGCTATAGCCGTAAAGAGAAAAAGCCCAAGAGCAGAAATGAGGAGAAGTGCGGTCAGATAGATAAAGTCTTGTGGGACCAGCAGAAGATCGAAGATGTAAAAACGGCGCGCCTCTAGGTCGAAGAGCACTGCCTGACGGCCGTTCCAGTTGACCCACGGCGTGAGGTAATAAAGTGCCTGGGTGAGGAAGACAAAGACCCATCGCCAGCTATTGAAACGCCCGCGGATAGAACGCGCGTAGATCTTCTTGCCCGGTGCGTAGAGCAGTACGGTCTGCTCTACGCTGGCTGGCTGAGCTGCTCCATCAGACATAGTGGCGAATTTCTGTAGAGAATCGGATGTCTATTGCTTGTGAGAAAGGCTGTAGACATAGGCCGCCACGAGATGCGACTTCTCCTCACCCAGGATGTTTTGCCAGGCAGGCATGACCCCCTGACGACCGTTGTGGATGGTTTCTTTTATGGTGTTAAGCGAGCCACCATAGATCCAGACCTTGTCGGTCAGATTGGGTGCGCCCATGGCCGTGTTCCCCGTGCCTTCGGCGCCATGGCAGGCGGCGCAGGCGGCAAGAAATTTTTCTTGGCCCAGGGCTACCTTAGCGGCATCGTGGGGGCTGCCCGAAAGGCTTAGAACATAGTTGGCGACTGCCTCGACCTCTGCTTCTGTGCCGACAGCAGCCGCCATGGGAGGCATCATGCCCATACGACCTTGCAGAATGCTCGTCTTAATAACAAGGCCTTCTCCGCCCCACGACCAGTCGTTGTCCGCCAGGTTGGGGAACCCCTTTGCGCCCTTGGCGTCTGTGCCATGGCACTGGGCGCAGTTGTTGACAAAGAGCCGCTGACCGATAGCCAGGGCAGCAGGATCTTTGGCAGCGTCTTCCACTGAGAGTGCAGCGAATTTTTGATAGATCGGGCCATAGGTCTGCTCGGCCTTCGCTACTTCTCGGTCGTACTGGCCGGTGGAACTCCAGCCAAGGACGCCCCGGACATTTCCGAGCCCCGGAAAGAGGGCCAGATAGACCAACGCAAAAAAGACGGTTATATAAAAGAGAAACATCCACCAGCGGGGTAGGGGATTGTCATATTCCGCCAGGTCTTCATCCCAGGTGTGACCGGTGGTCTGAACCGCACCCGGCTTAACCTTTTTGCGCGACAAAAAATAAAGAAAAACCGCGCAGGCAAGAACGCTACCGATGGTGAGGATAATGACGTAGAGGTTCCAGAAGTTGCTTACAAAGTCTGCCATGGCTTATGCCCCTCGCGATGTCTGCTGTTGACCCTGCTGCCAGTCTGAGGGCGTTGGGTCCGTGTCGTCCTGCAGCGGTATCTGTGCCGCTGCCTCCATGTTTTTTTTCTGGCCTTTGCTGTAGGTGTAGGCAACGATGCCGATGAACACCAGCAGGCTGACCAGCGTGAAGACAGAGTGAAATTCGATCATGACCGTTTGTCTCCCAATGCGGTGCCGAGCGACTGAAGATAGCCAATCAGCGCCTCCATCTCGGTCTTTCCGTTGGTCTCCTCTGCCGCCTTGGCGATATCCTCATCCGTATACGGAATGCCCATGGCGCGCATGGCCTTCATCTTGGCCTGGACATGGGTGCTGTTGATAACGCCTGTCTGTAGCCAGGGGTAGGAAGGCATATTCGACTCGGGGACTACATCACGTGGATTGTTTAAGTGCACGCGGTGCCACTCGTCTGAATAACGACCGCCCACCCGCGCGAGGTCCGGGCCTGTGCGCTTCGACCCCCAAAGAAATGGCCGGTCGTAGACCGATTCGCCTGCCACCGAAAAGTGGCCATACCGCTCGGTCTCTGCCCGAAAGGGACGGATCATTTGGGAGTGACAGCCGACACAGCCTTCTCGCACATAGATGTCACGCCCTGCAAGCTGTAAAGCGGTGTAGGGCTTCATACCCGTGACTGGCTCAGTGGTGGATTTCTGAAAGAAGAGCGGCACAATCTCTACCAGGCCACCGATCGCGACGACCAGAAGCACGAGAACGATGAGCAGGCTCGGGCGTTTTTCAACAATGTCGTGGTTCATAAAAAATTCTCCGAGTCGAATTTAGGCGTGGGCCACAGCCGGTATGCGGGCATTGACCGGCTGGGGATTACGGATCGTCATCACCACGTTCCAGGCCATGATGGCCATGCCGGTGAGATAGAGAACCCCGCCACCAAGTCGAATGACGTAGTAAGGGAAAGTGGCGGCAACACTCTCGACAAAGCTATAGGTGAGGGTTCCGTCTGCATTGACAGCACGCCACATGAGGCCCTGCATGACCCCGGAGATCCACATCGCGGCGATGTAGAGCACGATGCCGACAGTGGCAACCCAGAAGTGCAGCTCAATGGCCTTTACGCTATGCATCTGGGGCTTACCGACGAGGCGTGGGATGAGGTAATAAATGGCGCCCATCGAGATAAATCCGACCCAGCCGAGGGCACCAGAGTGCACATGGCCCACTGTCCAGTCGGTGTAGTGCGACAGGGCATTGACGGTCTTGATCGACATCATGGGGCCTTCGAAGGTGGACATTCCGTAGAAGGAGACCGAGACGATGAGGAACTTCAATATCGGGTCATTGCGCAGCTTATGCCAGGCACCAGAGAGGGTCATGATGCCGTTGATCATGCCGCCCCAGCTCGGCGCGAGAAGAATGAGCGAGAAGATCATACCGATCGACTGGGTCCAGTCGGGGAGCGCCGTGTAATGCAGATGGTGGGGGCCAGCCCACATATAGGTGAAGATCAGGGCCCAGAAGTGCACGATTGAGAGCCGGTAGGAGTAAACAGGGCGCTCGGCCTGCTTGGGGATGAAGTAATACATCATGCCCAGGAATCCGGCGGTCAAGAAAAATCCCACAGCATTGTGTCCATACCACCACTGGACCATGGCATCTTGTACGCCTGCAAATACCCCGACTGAGTCCCAGAGACCTACGGGAATCGCCAGGCTACGCACCACGTGCAGCAGCGCGACGGTGAGAATGAAGGCACCGTAGAACCAGTTGGCCACGTAGATGTGTTCTACCCGACGCTTGTAGAGGGTTCCGAAAAAGACGATGGCATAGGCGACCCAGACCACCGTGAGCAGCAGATCGATCGGCCAGGCCAGTTCGGCATATTCGTGGCTTGAGGTGATGCCGAGCGGCAGGGTGATGGCCGCCAGCACAATGACGGCCTGGTAGCCCCAGAAGGTGAATTCCGCCAGTGCATCAGAGAAGAGCCGGGTATGGCAGGTGCGCTGCACGACGTAGTAGGAGGTCGCCAGCAGTGCAGAGCCGCCAAAGGCAAAGATCACCGCATTGGTGTGGAGGGGCCGCAGGCGGCCATACGAGAGCCAGGAAATGCCTTCAGCCAGTTGCGGGAAGGCGAGTTGTGCGGCAATCCAGACCCCCACCAGCATGCCCACAACGCCCCAGAGTACGGTGGCATAGGCAAAGAGCCGGACGATGCGATAGTTGTACTGCTCTGCGGTCGTGTCAGCGCCGGGGTGTGACGAGACCGACCCATGGGGGGTCATTACGGCGGCCATAAACGGATGCTCCCTTGTGGTAATTGTTCTTGTGAGTGTATTCCTCTAGCCATATATACACCTTGACCTAGGTCAAGCGCTATGAAACCTGAGCAGAGTACTAGGGTTTCCCCGTAAGCTCACGGGGCGGGGTTGCTAGACTCTGGCCACATGCAGACCCCTGGCCTCCGGTGTTTCCATTGCAATGAGCCCGTCCCGACGGGTAGCCCCTGGGCCACTGACATCTTGGGGCAGTCGCAAGCCATGTGCTGCTTGGGATGTAAGGCGGTGGCCGAAGCAATCGTGCAGGCTGGCGGTGCCCAGTACTACCAGCAGAGGACTGAGCGGGCGCTAGACCCCGACCGGCTTGCCCAGCTGTCTCCCTGGGCCGATCTCTTGGACGACCCCGCCTGGACCAGCCGGCATGTTCAGGAGCAAGAGGAGGTCGCGGGTAGGCGTCTGCAACAGACGATTCTCGCCATTGAGGGCCTGCGCTGCGGAGCGTGCGCCTGGCTAATTGAGCGGGTATTGCTCGGTACAGAAGGGGTGGCACAGGTTCAGGCCAACGCGGTCACCGCGCGCCTGCGGCTCGCCTGGGACCCCTCGGTGACGAGTCTAAAGGTCCTTACAAATAAGCTCCTGGTCTACGGCTATGCCGCGGTACCTATCGGCGCGACAGGACTCGAGGCCCGTCGGCGTGAAGAGGAACGGCAGCAGAATCGTCGGCTGTTCGTGGCAGGTCTCGGATGGGCCCAGGTCATGATGCTGGCGATGCCAGAGTATGTCGGTGCGGGTCCGATTGAGGCAGAGTATCTGGACCTTCTTCGGGGCGCCTCTCTTCTGATTACCCTTCCGGTGCTGCTCTACAGCGGGGCGCCCTTTGTACGCAGCGCCTTATCGGTTCTGGGACACCGACGCCTGAATATGGATGTGCCGATCAGCCTTGGCCTCTGGCTGGCCTTTATAGGTAGTGTCGTTGGGCTATTCACACAGGCGCCCCACGTCTATTTTGAATCGGTCACGATGTTTTTATTCCTCGTACTCATGGCCCGACAACTCGAGGCACGCATTCGTCGCCGTACCCTGCGCCGGCGAGAGCAGATGGCCCTAGATCCGCCTGCCTTGGCCTATCGGCTGGCCCCCCGGGCGGAGACGCTGCCCCCTTGGCGGCTTGCCATCGGTGACAAGATTCGGGTCCCCTCGGGCGAGCGGTTTCCGGCCGATGGGCGGCTTGACAGTGATTCTGCGGATATCGACCTCTCTTCCCTTACCGGCGAGCTACGGCCCGTCACGCGGCGGCGGGGCGAGATCTGTCCCGAGGGGGCGATTAATCTGGGCGCTGAGGCACAGGCGGAGGTCGTGAGCGATAGTGCGTCAGGCTCGCTGGCCCGTCTGACCCAGCTGGCGGAGTCGGCAGCGGCGCAGCGGCCGCGGTGGACCGACTGGGCCGATGCCATCGCAGCACGGTTTACCGCGGGCGTGCTCGTGGTGGCCGTCTTGTCCCTGATCTGGGGGCTGATTGACGGGCAGTCCTTTATGGACTGGCTACCCCGCATCGTTGCGATTTTGGTGGTCTCCTGCCCGTGTGCGCTGTCGGTGGCGGGTCCGTCGGCCTATGCTGCGAGCCTTGCCCGGCTGCTCGAGCGCGGGGTGGCGATTTCTGAGCCTGATACCCTGGAAAAGGCCTGGCAGCTCACCCACCTGGTTTTTGACAAGACCGGCACCCTGACGGAGCCGCAGGCCTCTTCGGTGAAGCCCCTCTGGATGGCGCCTTTTGAGATGACACCGGTCGAGGCCTGGGGTCTCATTGCGGCGCTTACTGCCACGAGCCATCACCCCCTGGCGCGGGCCATGGCCCTGGCAGCGGATGGCGCGATTACCCGGGCCCAGACAGAGGGCCATGCCCGGGCCCCGGTGCTGCCGGCTCGTCTTGAGGGTACCGTGCAGCGTGCGGGTCTCGGGCTTGAGGCGGTGGTTGATGGCCAGGCGGTGCGGCTCGGCTCGGCCAGTTTTGTTGGTCTGTCAGGGTCCCGGCCGATAGATTCTGCGCTGGGGGCTGCCACGCTCTTTCTCTCGCGTGGTGGGGTCGTTGTTGCCGCCTTCTGGCTGGCCGATGCCCTGCGTCCCGAGGCCGCGGGCCTGCTGCGGGCGGCGCGTGAACGTGGTATTACCCCATGGATTTTCAGTGGGGATGATCCGGCGCGGGTCTGGGCAGTGGCCGATACCTTGGGTATTCCGCATGACCGGGCACTGGGTGGGCTCAGCCCCGAAGAGAAAAAGGCGCGCCTTACCGCGCTGCAGGCTTCTGGCGCGCGCGTAGCGATGGTCGGCGATGGGGTGAATGATGCCCCGGTACTTGCCCAGGCTGACCTCTCATTTGCGGTCATGGGAAGTGCGCCGCTTGCTCAGCAACGTGCCGATGCCTATCTCTTGGCCCCAGGCCTTACGGGCGTGGAGTCTTTTTTGTCGTTGGCAAGCCGCACGCGGCGGATTCTTCGCCAGAACGTTGCCTGGGCGATTGGCTATAACCTGTTCGCTATTCCTTTTGCAGCGGTGGGCCTGGTGCCGCCCGTCTGGGCCGCAATTGGTATGGCCGCATCGTCCCTTCTTGTCATGGCCAATGCGGCCAGACTCATGAAAGGCTGAGCCATGGATGTTCTGCCCCTCTTGATCGTCATTAGCCTGGTGGTGGTGGGGCTGGTGGTCTGGCTCTTTTTTCGTATGTCGTCCGGTGGCCAGTTTGATGATCTCGAAACGCCCGCACAGCGCATTCTCTTAGACGACGACTCGGGGCCGGGCAGTCCGGCGGGGCTGCGTACAGCTGACCAACGTCCTGGTGTTGCGCTAGGGCGTAATGCAGAAGGCGTCGACCCAGCCGGCCGGCGCGATACCAACCGCCCGGGCAAGGCCCCAGAGGCCAAAGACCAGAATTAGGAGGCCCGCTGCCCGTCGCAGCGTGTCTGCGCGGGGTCCATCTGCGCGCCACTGACCAGCCGTCATCGAGGTAAGCCAGAGTGCAGGGATCGTGCCGAGGCCAAATCCCAGCATCCAGAGTGCGCCAGAACCGGCGCCACCAGAGACAGATGCGGTGATCACCATGGTATAGACGAGGCCGCAAGGCAGCCATCCCCAGATCAGGCCGATTCGACCCGCGCGGATCATGGTGCGCCAGAGGGGTGGTGGCGGAAGCAGTCCTTCTACCGGTGCGGGTGTGAGGCTCTTGGCAGCCAGTGGGGCAATCCATTTCCAGAGGTGGGCACCAAGCTGCTCTATGCGAACAACCCATTGAGAGACGCGCAGCAGATGCAAGGCGAGGGCGATGAGCAGAAGGTTTGCAAAGGCCATCGTTGCATGGCGAAGCCCTTCAACCGGCGCAAGACTTAGAAAGCCGGCACCCACCGCCCCTGCGAGGGTGCCCACAACGGTATAGCTTGTCACGCGCCCGAGCTGCCAGGCGAGGAGTTCCATGCCGCGTTCGACGCGGCTGCGTACTGGGCTTGTGCGACTTCGATGACCCGCAGCGGCTGCGAGTCCGCCGCACATTGCGAGGCAGTGGGCCGAGGACCAGAGGCCTACCAGGAAGGCGGAGACTGGAAAGAGGCCTACGAGGTCCACAGGCTTGGTGAGAGGGCCGCGACCACCGGTGCATGGTCCGAGGGCTGATCCCATCCACGGGGTCCGACATCGATGGTGGAGGAGATACAGCCTTCGGAGAGTTCTGCAGACAACAGCAGGTGGTCGATACGCAGTCCGAGTCCACGCCGAAAGCCCGCCTGACGATAATCCCACCAGGAGAACTGCCCTGCTGCCTCGGAGTGTTGTCGAAAGCTATCGGTCAGCCCCCGCGACAGCAGCCTGCCAAAGGCTGTTCGTTCTGGCGTGGAGCAGAGGATCTTCTCGCGCCAGGCCACCGGGTCGTAGACGTCGCGATCGTCGGGGGCGATGTTGAAATCTCCCACCAATGCAAACCTCGGAAATGATCGCAACTCTTCTGCGATACGCTCTTCGAGCGCCTCTAGCCAGCGCATTTTGTAGGTGTATTTGTCACCGCCGACCTCCGCACCATTCGGGACATAGACATTCATAAATCGCAATGCCCGTCCGCCAGCCCTTGGCCTAACGGTCGCGGCAATCATCCGCTTCTGGTCATCGGGCAGCCGCGGGTCTTGAGACTGCCAGTCTATGGTCTCCTCAAAGGCGTCGTCGCGCAGCAGAATTGCTACACCGTTATAGGTGGGTTGGCCTGTGAAGACGACCCGATATCCCGCCTGGGCGAGTGCCTCCAAAGGGAATTTTTCGTCGACGGTCTTGGTCTCCTGAAGCCCGATGAGATCGGGCTTGGCCTCCTCGAGCCAGCGCAGCAGATGGGGCAGCCTGACCCGAAGTGAGTTCACATTCCAGCTGGCAAGTTTCAGGGTGGTCTCCTGAGGTGTTGGTGCAGAGCCAGGGCTAGGATCGCTTCTGCTCTCCCCTTAGGCTAGGCTGCCTCTGCCAGGCCGCTATGGCGCAGCAGGGCATCGGGCTGGGGTGGGCGGCCGCGGAAGGCAACAAACGATTCCATGGCGGGTCGTGATCCGCCGCGCGATAGGATCTCACGCCAGAATCGGTCGCCCACATCGCCATAGTGTCCGCGACCAGCTTCCTCGAAGGCGGCATAGGCATCGGCTGAGAGCACTTCGGCCCACTTGTAGCTGTAATAGCCCGCCGCATATCCGCCCGCGAAGATGTGGGCGAAGCTTTGGGCAAAACGGTTGTAGGAAGGTGGCGCAATCACAGCGACCTCGTCGCGCACCTCGGCAAGTACCGTGGTGATCGCCTTGCCCGCTGCCTCGGGCTGATCTGCCGAGAGCGTGGTTAGCTCCGCATGGATGCGCATGTCGAAAAGCGAGAATTCAATCTGCCGAAGCATGAAGAGCCCACTCTGAAAGTTCTTAGCGGCCACCATGCGGTCGTAGAGTTCGCGGGGCAGTGGCCTGCCCGTTTCGACATGGGCCGTCATGTGGGAGAGGGTCTCCCATTCCCAACAGAAGTTTTCCATGAATTGGCTGGGCAGTTCGACCGCGTCCCATTCGACCCCATTGATACCGGAGACCTCGAGTTCATCGACTTGGGTAAGAAGATGGTGCAGCCCGTGGCCGAACTCGTGAAATAGGGTGATGACATCGTCGTGGGTAAGCGTGCTCGGCCGGCCCTGGCTGGGCGCTGCAAAGTTACAGGTGAGCAGCGCGACGGGCTTCTGCAGCCCGCCACCGATCCGCCGACGGCCGCGACTATCGTCCATCCATGCACCGCCCCGCTTTGTTGGGCGGGCATAGAGGTCAAGATAGAGATGACCGATGGCCTCGGCGCCGCGATGTACCGCAAAGACCTGGACATCCTCGTGCCAGATAGGGGCGGGCGCCAGCCCGAGCATTGGGCGTATTTCTACCCCAAACAACGTCTTGACGATCGCAAAAAGCCCGTTGAGCACGCTGGGCAGCGGGAAGTACTGCCGCACCTCTTCCTCCGAAAAGGCATAGCGCGCCTGTCGCAGCTTTTCGCTGGCGTAGGAGATATCCCAGGGCTCAAGCGTCTCAAGACCAAGGTCGGTGCGTGCGAAGCTACGCAGCTCGGAGAGATCCTTTTCTGCACTTGGTCGCGCCCGCGCTGCAAGGTCTCGGAGAAAGGCGGTTACGGTCTGCGGGCTGTCCGCCATCTTTGCAGCCAGTGAGGTCTCTGCGGCACTCTGATATCCAAGAAGACGGGCCTGTGCCTGGCGTAGCGCAAGAATCTCTCCCATGATGGGGGTGTTGTCATGGTCTGGGCCCTCCTCAGCAATCTCGGAGGCCCGTCGGGCATTCTTGGAGTAGATTTCTTCGCGTAGTCGCCTGTCGGTGGCGAACTGCAAGACCGGTAGCAGACTGGGCTGCTGCAGGGTGAAGACCGCAGCGGCGGCGAGACCACGCTTCTCTGCTTCTGCCTTAGCAGTGGCACGGATGGGCTCTGGTATGCCGGCCAGTCGCGCGTCATCATTCACCACCACAACACTTGCATTCGTGCTGTCGAGTAGTTGCTCGGAAAACTTCTGATTGAGTCCTGCGAGCCTGGCGCTCATCTCCGCGAAGCTGGCCTGGTCTTGGGGTGGTAGCTCTGCGCCTCCGAGCCTGAAATCTCGCAGGCTGTTAGCAATCGCCTTCTCCCGGGCGGGTTGTCCTAGAACGTCGGGCGACTGAGCGAGTGCCTTGAATTTGGCATAGAGTCGGGCATCTTGGGCCAGAGATGACCAGAAACGGGTGACCGCCTCAAGCCGGCTATTGGTGGCCTCTCGCCATTCGGGGCTATCCATCACGCCGCCCATATGATGGACGGCCGACCAGGCACGGCCGAGCCGCTCTGTGGCGCTGGTCAACGGCACCATGACCGAATCCCAGTGCGCCGGGGTCTGCTCGGCAACTACCTGGGCAAGGCATTGCTGGGCCTGCGCAATGAGCGTGTCGATCGCTGGTCCGACCTGATCGGGCTTCAAAAGATGATAGGGCGGCAGGCTCTCTTCCTCGAGGTAGCTGCCCAGAAGCGGGTTGGTGTGGGTACTGCTCATGGGTTTGCCTTCTACGGGCGGGAATTCAGCGGGTCTGTTCATGAAAGGACTCCAGGGTATTGACCAAAAGCATAGCGATGGTCATGGGCCCCACACCACCGGGAACCGGCGTGATGGCCCCTGCCACCGGCAGCACTGCGTCAAAATCTACATCGCCAACCAGGGCACCGGAGGGCAGTCTATTGATGCCGACGTCGATAACTATCGCGCCGGGTTTCACCATGTCTGGCCGAATCAGACCCGGCCGCCCAACCGCCGCCACAAGTACATCGGCCCGACGGGTCTTCTCCGCCAGCGCCTGAGTCTTACTGTTGCACAGCGTAACCGTTGCACCCGCCTGAAGGAGCATCAGCCCCAGGGGCTTTCCCACGATGTTGCTTGCCCCCACAACGACCGCCTCTGCGCCACGCAGAGGGGTATTGACTGACGCAAGCATCCGCATCACGCCATAGGGGGTACAGGGACGAAACCGCGGCTTACCCGACATGAGCGCCCCTGTGTTTGACGGGTGAAATCCGTCTACATCCTTTTCTGGGGAGATCGCGTGAATGATCATATGATCATCAATCTGAGCGGGTAGGGGAAGCTGTACCAAGATGCCATCAATGGTGCTATCTCGATTCAGACGGTCGATCTCTGCAAGCAGCGCGGACTGGCTTGTGTCTTCGGGGAGTTTCAGGAGGACGGAATGAAAGCCTTCCTCCTGGCAGGCTTTCACCTTGTTGCGAACATAGACCTGCGAGGCCGGGTTCTCACCCACGAGAATGACCGCGAGCCCTGGTGGACGACCGTGTAGAGGCAGGAGGCGCGTAACCTCCTCTTTGAGTTCTGCGCGAATAGAGGTGGCCAGCGCGAGGCCATTGATGATCTGAGCAGGCATCTGAAGATGCTAGCACGCAGGCTTCAGGCAGCCTTGGCGAGGCCCCGTCACTGGACAAAATCTCCAATACCCTCTAAAGTTCGCGTTTGCTTGAATTTGCGGTGATGCAGCACGCAGAGAACAGCAGTCCTGTGGGGCTATAGCTCAGCTGGGAGAGCGCTTGCATGGCATGCAAGAGGTCAGCGGTTCGATCCCGCTTAGCTCCACCACTCGGCGCTTTCTGGCCGGTGGTTCGCAGGTGGTTGTAAATAGTCCAATCAGGTCCCCTTCGTCTAGAGGCCTAGGACATCACCCTTTCACGGTGAGTACAGGGGTTCGAATCCCCTAGGGGACGCCATATTTTCAGAGGCATTCACTGGCAAAGTCGGCCAGCCGAGAGCGCTCTCCGCGTTGGAGGGTAACGTGCCCTCCGTGCGCCCAGCCCTTGAAGCGATCTACGGTGTAGGTGAGTCCCGAGGAGCCCTCGGTAAGATAGGGCGAATCGATCTGGGCAATATTTCCCATGCAGACGACTTTGGTACCGGGCCCTGCGCGTGTGATCAATGCCTTCATCTGTTTGGGCGTGAGGTTCTGGGCCTCATCAATAATCAAGAACTTGTTAATGAATGTGCGGCCCCGCATGAAGTTCATTGATTTTATCTTGATGCGACTGCGAATTAGGTCGTTGGCGGCCGAGCGGCCCCAGTCGCCGCCGGAATCCATGCCGCGATTCAGTACCTCAAGGTTGTCTTCAAAGGCCCCCATCCAGGGCTGCATCTTTTCTTCTTCGGTTCCTGGCAAGAAGCCAATATCTTCGCCAATCGGCACCGTGGCACGGGTAACGATGATCTCGTTATAGATCTTCGTCTCCAGCGTCTGGGCCAGCCCTGCGGCCAGGGCAAGAAGCGTCTTTCCGGTTCCGGCTTGTCCAAGCAGTGTGACGAAGTCAATCTCCGGATTCATGAGCAGGCTCAAGGCGAAGTTCTGTTCGCGGTTGCGGGCCAAGATGCCCCAGACCGCATTCTTAGAATGGCTGAAGTCCCGGATGACGCGAAGTACAGCAGTCTTCCCCTTGACCTCCTGAACAATGGCATTGAGCGGTGACTGGTTCTCGTCGTAGACGAATTGGTTAACGTGAAAACTCTCGCAGAGGGGCCCTGATACCCGGTAGTAGCTAGTGCCCGCCTGCTGCCACGACTCCATGTTTTTGCTATGCGACTCCCAGAAGTCGTCGGGTAGGGCAAGGCTCCCCGTGTAGAGCAGGTCAGCGTCGTCAATGACCTGGTCATTGAAATAGTCTTCGGCTGGAAGCCCCAGCGCATGGGCCTTAATACGAATATTGATGTCTTTGGAGACAAGCACCACCTCTTTGTCGCCGTGGCGTTCGGCA
The DNA here is from genome assembly GCA_046047535.1 of Pseudomonadota bacterium. GTDB lineage: Bacteria > Pseudomonadota > Gammaproteobacteria > Burkholderiales > Burkholderiaceae_A > Hahnella. Next base: position 4,674 of record JBJOHS010000036.1, on the reverse strand, counting down.
AGTGCCTTCACCACCCCCAGAATCTGGTTGTCGGCTTTCCCTGTGGCGAGGCCTTCGATGGGTACGAAGGGTAGGGCTTCGGTCTGGAAAAAAAGCTTTCCCGTGGCATCGCTATGCCCGAGGGCCGAGAGTGGAATACCCTGATCAAACGAACGCTTCTGGTCCTCGGGAAGCGCCTCGATGAGGGCATCGAGGCTGCGGGACACCTGCCGTACATGTCGTGCTACCTCAGAGACGCCCTTCTTGTGCCCGTCGAGCTCCTCGAGGGTCATCATGGGCAGAAAGACATCGTGCTCCTGAAAGCGAAAGAGGCTGCTTGGGTCGTGCATGAGTACATTGGTATCAAGCACAAAGAACTTCTTCTGACCAGGCGGGTCGGTGGGGCGTGCCTCCCGCCTTGCGAGTGATCGAACCGACGCGCTGGTCTGTGCAGGCTTACGCGTGCGTGGGGTATCGGCCACCGCAGGCAGACGCTGCGCCGGCAAGGGGGGCCGCAGGGCTACGGGGCCTGAAGGCGCCAGGCTGCCTGGCGTGTTGGGGGTCCGGCTCACGGGCGACGAAGTCGCGGCGCGACCGGTGCCGGCGGGACTCAGTGCGATGAGATCGTCGGGGTCCGTGTTCTTTTTGGTCGGGCGTTTCTGCGTGGTCTTTGCAAGGACGGCATCATCGGGCTGCAGGAAGGTGGCGGGTTTACTGGGGGCCTTGGGCAGCGGCATGCACAGTCCTTTCGAGAGAGTGGGTGGGGTGCGTCAGTAGGTTGGCAGACATTTTGGCGACGGCAGCTTAGAGGTGACCTGCGGATGATTTCGCCAGGGATTGCGCCTGGCTAAGCACCGCTTCTGCGTGGCCAGGCACCTTTACGCCACGCCACGCATGCCGCAGAACACCCTGGGCATCGAACAAAAAGGTACTGCGCTCGATACCCTGCACCATCTTGCCGTACATGTTTTTGGTCTTGATCACACCAAAGGCCCTGCAGAGAGACTCGTCTGGGTCTGAAGCTAAGGCAATGGATAAGGCGTGCTTGTTACAGAACTTCTGGTGCGAGGAGAGTGTGTCGCGTGAGACACCCAGGATCTGGGTGCCGGCTGCAAGAAATGCGGGGTGCAGCCGGGTGAAGTCGATACCCTCCACCGTGCAGCCTGGGGTATCGTCTTTAGGATAGAAATAGACCACGAGCTGATGACCGCGGTAGGCCTGCAGTGAGACTTCCCCGAGGGTCGTCTGTATGGTCAGTTCTGGCAATGTATCGCCCAGGGCCAAGCCGTTGGCAGTTACGGTGGCGGGGGTCGGGTCTGTCATGGGGTGGACTCCAGTAGCGTTGAGGCCTCGATAACCACCGCAGCGACAACACGGCGGCCTTCGGCGGCCAAGAGGTTAAAGGTTCTGCATGCAGCCTGGGTTGACATGACTTCGAGCCCAATCGGAAGACCCTGAGGGCCTCGTGTCATGCCGAGCGGCGCAAGCAAAGAGGGGGCGAGAAAAGTTTGTCGGTCACCAGTGCCTAAAAGAACCACCTCCGCCTGGGTCTCGAGGAGGCTACGCAGATCGTCACTGGTAATGCCAGATGCCGAAGTCGGCCTCCAGGCCACGGGGGCAGCATCGGTCTGAACGATGACTGATTGGGCCCAGGCCTGGCGGTTGATTTCGACATAGCGGCCTCCATACCCCGTAAAGGTATAGGCGGCAATGAGTGGGTCGGCCTGTAGTTTTGATCCCATTGCGCTTCAATCTAGCAGGTTTTTCTTGGTTTTTTGTTGGGAAGCCGGTGGGGTAAAGTAGGCGTTTTTCCCAATCTAGGTCCCTATGAAGCCGTTTCCGCGCATCCAACGACTGCCGCCGTATGTTTTTAATATCACCGCCGAGTTGAAGATGGCGGCCCGCCGGCGAGGTGAAGACATTATCGACATGAGCATGGGTAACCCCGATGGGCCCACGCCGGCCCATATTGTGGACAAGCTTGTCGAGGTGGCCCAGAAGGAGCATACCCACGGCTATTCGGTCTCAAAGGGGATCCCTCGACTGCGAAAGGCAATTACTACCTGGTATCAGAATCGCTACGGGGTAACGCTTAATCCTGATACCGAGGCGATTGTCACCATTGGGTCAAAGGAGGGCCTGGCCCACCTGATGCTCGCCACGCTTGATCGTGGCGATACGGTGCTGGTTCCCAACCCCTCTTACCCGATTCATATTTATGGGGCGATTATCGCGGGTGCGGATATACGGTCGGTCCGCATGACCTCTGATGTCGACTTCTTCGAGGAGTTAGAGCGGGCGATTCGTGAGTCAATTCCCAAGCCCAAGATGATGATTCTGGGTTTCCCCAGTAATCCTACGGCCCAGTGTGTTGATCTGCATTTTTTTGAGCGGGTGGTGGCCTTGGCTAAAGAGCACGATATCCTCGTGGTCCACGATCTTGCCTATGCCGACATTACTTTTGATGGGTATCGGGCCCCCTCGATCATGGAGGTACCGGGTGCGCGTGATGTGGCTGTGGAGTTTTTCACCCTCTCAAAGTCTTACAACATGGCAGGCTGGCGTATCGGCTTCATGGTGGGTAATGCCGAACTCGTGGGGGCATTAGCCCGTATCAAGAGCTACCACGACTACGGTACCTTCACGCCGATACAGGTCGCCTCCGTGATTGCTTTAGAGGGCCCGCAAGACTGTGTCGAAGAGGTCCGCCAGCAGTATCAGCGCCGTCGGGATGTGCTTGCGAAAGGGCTCATTGAGGCAGGCTGGCCGATTGAGGTGCCGAAGGCCTCGATGTATATCTGGGCAAAGATTCCCGATGCGTATGCGGCCATGGGCTCGCTGGAATTTGCCAAGAAGCTTTTGCTGGAGGCGAAGGTTGCGGTCTCTCCGGGTATCGGGTTTGGGGAATATGGAGACACGCATGTGCGGTTTGCCCTCATCGAGAATGAGCACCGTACGCGTCAGGCTGTACGTGGGATTAAGGAGATGTTTCGTAAGGATGGGCTGATTCGCGTGCCGGCCGAGCCCGCCTCCGGTGCACCAGCATCGTCTGCAGCCAGTGGCATGCCCATGGCGGCTTCACGGAGCGGGTCATGACTCCCGCCGCCTCTTCAACTCCATTGCGGGTTGGGCTTGCGGGCCTTGGTACGGTGGGCGGGGGCACTTATGCGGTACTGACCCGCAATGCGGAGGAGATTCGTCGTCGGGCAGGCAGAGCGATTGAGATCGTTGCAGTCGCAGACCTTGATCAGGAAAAGGCAAGAGCCCTTACGCAGGGTCGTTGCCCGATTTTTGCGGACGCCCGGGAGATGCTCGCGAATACCGAGCTTGATGTGGTGGTGGAGCTCATCGGTGGCTACGGGTTTGCCAGGGAGTTCGTGCTGGAGGCCATCAGCCAGGGGCTGCATGTAGTAACCGCCAATAAGGCGTTGCTTGCCGTTCACGGGCGGGAGATCTTCCCGGCCGCCCAGGCCAAGGGCGTATCGATTGGTTTTGAGGCGGCAGTTGCCGGCGGTATTCCAATTATCAAGGCGCTGCGCGAGGGCTTGACGGCAAATCGCATCGACTGGGTCGCTGGAATTATTAATGGAACCACGAATTTCATTCTCAGTGAGATGCGCGATAAGGGGCTGTCGTTTGATACGGTCTTGGCAGAGGCACAGCGGCTGGGCTATGCAGAGGCCGACCCTACCTTCGATATCGAAGGGGTGGATGCTGCCCACAAAATCACCTTAATGTCGGCGATTGCCTTTGGCATGCCAGTGAAGTTTGACCAGGCTCATATCGAGGGGATTACCAAGCTGCAGAGTATCGACATTCGGTATGCGGAGCAGCTCGGGTATCGCATCAAGCTACTGGGTATTACCAAGCGCCGAGCCCACGGGGTAGAGCTTCGTGTTCATCCGACGCTCATTCCCGCTAAGCGGCTGATTGCCAATGTTGAAGGCGCGATGAACGCCGTCTTCGTTAAGGGGGATGCCGTGGGGCAGACCCTCTATTACGGTAAGGGGGCTGGGGCAGAGCCGACGGCCAGTGCCGTGATCGCGGACCTGGTAGATCTTGCAAGAGCCCTACATGCCCCGCTTGAAGACCGGGTGCCGGCGCTTGCCTTCCAGCCTGACCAGATGCAGGACATGCCTGTTCTGCCCGTCGCAGAGACCCAGACCGGCTTTTATCTGCGGCTGCGGGTGAAGGACCAGTCTGGTGTCTTGGCCGACATTACTCGGGCACTGGCCGATGGTGGAATTTCGATTGATGCCTTTATTCAGAGAGAGCCAGCCGAGGGCGAGGACGAAACCGATGTCATTCTTCTCACCCATACCTGTCTGGAGCGTGAGATGCGGCTGGCGATTGCGAAGATCGTACAGCTCTCCACGGTGGTCGGCGCGCCGGTGACCTTGCGGGTAGAGACCTTCGCATGAGTCTGCAGTACGTCTCCACGCGTAGTGCCACCCCCCTGGGTGGATTTCAAGAGGTATTACTGGAAGGGCTTGCGCCCGATGGGGGGCTCGCGGTTCCGCAGGCGATTCCCTGCTGGTCGTCAGAAACAATCCGGTCGTTGTCGGGTCTCGCCTATCCCACCTTGGCCGCAAAGGTTGTTCATGCATTTGCTGACGATTTTTCCTTCGATACGCTGACGCGATTGACACGGGGCGCCTACACGGCTGAGAAGTTTGGCTCGGAGGCGATCGCACC
>JBJOHS010000035.1:0-4902 GCA_046047535.1 Pseudomonadota bacterium | reverse complement strand
TGGGCCTGCATCGGGGAGACTTTTACTTCGGGTCTGGGACTGAAGCCGGGGAGTTGGCAGGCCGCATGCGCTATCCCGGCGAGATGGTCGTTCTCGTACCCAAGGGCTTGAACTACTGATTCTAGGTTTTGGCAACCAGCGCCTCTAGGGCGCGCCGCAGTTGGTCGATTTCCTGCTGGGCTTCAGCGGGCAGCCCGCTTACCTGGCGCTCTAAGTCGTTAAGCAGAGGGCCCAGTACCGGATCGGCCAGCTGTGATGTACGTATTGCCCCGGCGTCAATGGCCTGATTCTCCTGGGCCGCCTGGGCCGACGCCATGGCCCCAGCAAATCCTGAGGCCTGGGCCGAAATACCTGACCGGCCGGCTGGGGCCCCCTGGGCAAGCGCCGGACTACCCAGGCCCTGCCCCGAGGCATACGACTCATTGGTCGGCAGGCTAGCGTCTTCCAAATCCTGCGCTCGGCCCAATTCTGCCGCCGTACGGGCGGCCCTGCGTTGATGCATAAAGAAGTCGATCGCTGTTGCCGATGCCCACAGAATGCTTAGGCTCAGCCAGACCGCCATGATGGTCATACTCGAGATCTCGGGGTCCTGGGTAATGCGCCAGAACTGCCCACCAAGCTGCGCCCAGTCTACAGACGCAAGCCACTGCATGCCCCCCGGCTCAACAGAGGCACGTTCCCCAAGCGCCACTAAGAGCGCCACCATGTTGACCAATAAAAGAATGACATTCAGCATTTGACCGAATACAGTAGCACCAAATCGCAATAAGACCCACACAGACAGACTCATAGAGCACCGCGCGCATGGACAACCAGTTTGAACTCCCCAAAGAAGGGGTTCGCATCTACAACCCCGATTCCGGATGGCAGACCGGGCCCTCTGCGCCGGTGACTTCCCCAGTAGACCCCACTGCCGGGGCCCCTGGCCTGTCCTCAGACACGCCTACGGCCGACCACCCGACTCTGGATATGGAAGACGACAGGGCCCCACGCGAGGACCCGGCAGATCAGACCAAGGAATACCCGACGGAATACGCCAAGGACAAGGAATACGCCGAGGGTAAATCCCCCGCTGTCGAGGCCGATGCGCCCCTTCAGCAGGGGGCCGCCCTTAGCAACTCTCAAACCGAGACGTCTGGCGACGTACAGGATCTCTCTGCCCCGGCGGTGTCCACACCAATGATGGGCGGTACGGGATTCAGGTCACGGCGCAATAGCAATAGCGAACGGGTCTACACCGCGCGGTCAGAGCCGTTTGTGTCGTCCGCATCTACTGGTGCGGCCCAGACTGTGAAACCCTATCCACGGCCCCCGGCTGTCCCCCAAGAGACAAGCGATATTGACGAGGCCGCAAATCCCCTCGTACCCCAGACCCAGGCCGCCGCTTTGGCCCGGGTTGGAGATTCACTCGACAGTCTGTTTACCGTGATTCAACGGGCCACTGTGCATCAGGTGGTGGACGGCAACGCGCCAAGTTGGCGCGATGTGGCAAACATTAGCCGCCATCTTGAAGACCGGCTCAATACCCGGCAACACCTGCTCAAAGAGTTGCACGCGGTTGACCAAGAAATTCGAGAGACCCGCCAAGATCTTCTGCTAACGCTTAATGCCTTGAGTGAATACGAGCAGCAGAACCTTCAGGCTGCGTCAATGCGCGCCAGCATAAGCGCGGTGGCCGCAAAAGTAATTGCGAAACGCTTCGCCGAATCTAGTGGGGATTGAATCCCCGCCCCAGCTGCAGGTCGCGGCTACGAGCCCGCGCCGCTGGGCTTAGTGGGCGCGCCGGCAACGCTGACAGCAAAAATCTTAGGTACGAGGGCAAGAGGCGGCTTAGTGGGAGTTGTGACTGGTCCTATGGATTGAGCGCCGGACGGACGAACATCCCCATTGGAAACCGCTGCGGCCGCCACAGACTTCTGGTGTTCTCTGATCTGTTTGAGCCAGGGACGATGGTCTTGTCGCGACTTTGATGGGCTCGGAACCGCCGTAGGAACCCCCGCCCGAACAACGGTCTTCTCTTCACCAGCGCTTTCCTCGGCCGCAGCCATCTCAATGCGATACCGCAACAGGCTGTGGAGAAAGGGGTTCTGCTTTTCCTGCTGCTGGGTGCGCTGTCCGTGCTTGCTGAGATGAAGTTCGATGCTCTGGTCCATTGCCCGGCAGAAAGCCATAAATGAGTTGGACAGACGGTTATTGCGATGGCCGAGCAGAAAATAATTGCCAAAGGCCCGGCGGGCATCGATAGAGTCCAGGATGGGGGGCGTCAAAACAAACGAGAAGGGAAACCGCTCGGAGGTGCGATGGACTGCATTGTGTTGGTCGGACCGAACTCGGCTTGGGGCCAGCACGAGGGTCGGGTGATACCGCTTAGACTCGAATACCCACTGATGGCGCTTCGCAAACTCGATAGTAGTAACGAGCTCCACCTCAGAGATTGCCGAAGGCAGAACCACGAGATCAAACTCAAAGAAAATCTCGCTGTCGAGAAAGTCGTTCCATGTGAGATCGGCAACGACGATGTCTGTATCGGGCTCAAGTTGCCGTAGAGTGCGCCGGATTTCAATAACGGCCCGACTCACCCCGCCCGTTCGCGGCATCTCGAAGGGCATTACCCGAATGGCATCTGGGGCCGTCTTATCTTGTACCTGCTGTACCCAGCGGGTTGCTGAGGCCTGGCTGTCACAGTCTAATAGGGTAGTCTTCTTGCCTCTCACCGACGCAAAATACCGGCACAGGTTGGCCGTGATGGTGCTTTTGCCCACCCCGCCCTTCTGATTGGTAATAAGAATTCGGATCATGTTCGGCCTGTCAGAGAGTTGCCCGAGTCAAAAGAGTGCAACTTTCATTCCACTTTCGTTCTACCTAGGGAGAGTCGACCTTTTATCCTAAAACTATAGGGTCTGGCCCTTGTTTTGTAAAAGCGGGGGAATTACGGGGTTGCGAGACTTGCAGGAGGATGAGGCAGGCCACTACAGGAAGAAGGGGCGCCAAAAAGAAGGGCTATAATAGAAGACCTGGCCAAGTAGCTCAGTCGGTAGAGCAGAGGACTGAAAATCCTTGTGTCGGTGGTTCGATTCCGCCCTTGGCCACCATCTTGATCTCCCTGCCCGCCCAAGCAGATAATCGGTGGGATGAAACCGTCTGAATCCGTTCAAAAAAACCGAGCCGCGATCGTTGAGATCGTGATGCGGCACAACGCCAGAAACCCCAGGCTTTTTGGGTCATGCAGCCGCAACGAAGATTCGGCCTCAAGCGACATCGACATTCTGATCGACCCCACAGAGTCCACAACCCTTTTTGATATCGGTGCGATTCGCCACGAACTGTTCGAACTTCTTGGCACACCGGTGGATGTGGTCACGCCCGGAGCGCTTCCCGAATCATTTCGTGCAATCGTAATGGCTGAAGCAAAGGCGCTGTGAATAGCCCAAAAAAGTCTCTTGATGAGTTTCTTGGGCACATTCTGATTGGTATCGAAAAAATTGAAAGGCACACTCAGGATCTGAGTCTGCAAGGTTTTCTTGCAAACGATCTCGTTCAAGATGCGGTAATAAGAAACCTTGAGGTTATCGGCGAAGCGAGTAAAAACATACTGAAACACTACCCGGGATTCTCAACAAGTCACCCGAAAATTCAACTAAGAGCAGCCTACCAGATGCGAAATGCGGTCTCACATGGTTACTTTGCTGTTGACCTTAAAGTTGTTTGGGCAACGGTAGAGCGGAGTATCCCCGAACTAAAGGCGCAACTTCTTCAGGCGCGCCAGGAACGCGCCCATCCCCGCCGCCATACTTAGAGAGGCAGAGGACTGAAAATCCTTGTGTCGGTGGTTCGATTCCGCCCTTGGCCACCATTCCCTTAATTCACTTCTTAGCCGGGAAAACTCCTCTACGGGGTGGATGGCGCTAGCGAAGGAGCGCTCTGCCCAGCACAGTAGACGCCTTAGTCTTTGTTCACGATATCGGGCGTAATTGCATCTACCGTGTTGACTATCGTCTTACCGGTATAAATCACAGCCGCACCCGTGACATCTACGATGGCCGCCGCGGTAGCGCATCCCTGAAGCGCGGCCGCCACGCCAAGAGTCATGATTATTGTCCGAAATAAGCGCATAGAGGTCCCTGTTATATTCTGTGCTCGTGGCGTGTGCCACGTTTTTCTTTAGCCTCCTGAGTCTACAAGAGTTTGTGGTTCGGGTTCGGCGAAGCAAGACTCTTCCAACAAACTCCGTTTCCGCATGATTCCCACCGCCATACTACGAAAAGTTCTCTGCCAGCCCCTCCTCTGCCTTGGGTCGCTTGCCGCTCTCGGGCCCCTCGGTATGACAGCTCTATGGGCGAACCCAGCGGCCGCAGCTGTCATCGACGAGGTTGGCCTTCTTGCGGGCGACAGCAAACACGCCAACATGACCGCCCTGGTGCTTACCCAGAATACCGACTGGGCCTGGTTTTCCTCCCCCTCGGGGCGTCTGCAGGTCTATTGGCAGACCGATATTGCCCAGTGGCGCGGCAAGGGGCTGGGAGGCCGAGATATCCGTGGTGTCGGGCTGGCGCCTGTGTTTCGGTATACCTGGTCAATGCAGGGGCCCATCCGCCCCTATCTGGAAGGTGCGATCGGCGTCCATTATTTCTCCGGGGTTCGGCTCTCGAATGCCAAACGCATGGGCACCCGCTTTGAGTTCGGTGACCACCTTGGATTTGGCTTTGCCATAGGGAAAAAACCGGGCATTGACCTCGCCTTTCGTCTTCAGCACTTCTCCAACGCAGGTATCAGTGACTACAACCAAGGCGTAGACTTTCAGCAGATTCAACTGCGCGTATCCTTCTAAAAAGCGTATGGCCAGATTCCACCTCCCCCATGCCACCTGCCGAGACCGGCCGGGAACTCCGTCACTGCCCAGAG
>JBJOHS010000034.1:0-12031 GCA_046047535.1 Pseudomonadota bacterium | reverse complement strand
ACCTCCGGACCAACGGGGAAGGAGCCGCTGTCATAGTGGAACTGCGGATACTTGGTATTGGCAATGAGCTTGATGCGCTGGTTGGGGAGGGCCTCAAGGAATGCCTCGCCATCGACAAATTCCGCAGTGGGTCCATCGGGCATTACCTTGGCCATAAAGGCACGCTCCGAAAACGGACACTCATTGATCAAGACAACCGTCACCTGAATGGGCTGCGGCGGACCGAGCCATTCTGTCGTGGCAGCCTTCATGCGCTCTGCGGTCTCGGAGGTCGCCAGCGAGGTGAGGTTAAACGCGAACCAGACTGCGCCGACGGTCAGCCCCATGGCACCAAGGGCGATTCCCCAGGTACGGAGTCGTGTCTTCGCGTCTTTAGGATCCTCTGCGGGCTTCCAGAGGTCTGGGGTCCGCCGTCGCGGTACGTCGGGGTCATCTAGCCCGTTTCCCGTAGGCGAATTGGCGTTGCCATCGGGGTCGGTGTCGTCAAATGGGTCCCAGAGTCCCTCTTGTTCGGCCCCGCTGGTCTTCCTCGGCGGCGCGAGATCTGACTTGATTTCCCCTCGCGCCGCTGGCGTCGATGACTCATGCCGCCGACCGTATGAAGGCTCCCGGCTTGGGACGGGGGGTTCTAAGGAATTTGACGGGGCGGAACGATCGGTGGCAGGTGCCTGCTCTGTCTGCGGTGTTACCGGCTCTGCCGATGCCTGCTCCTGAGCGATCTCCTCCAAGGTGCGGGGGCGAATGATCACCGCAGGGCCTCATTCAGCACTAGAGTGCGGTGCGTTGGAAAGGTACGTGAATCGTGCAGCATAAATCGATCATAACTGCTCACCGGCGAGTCTTTGATAGGTATTCAAAAAAAAGACGCGTCTTGCGTCAAGCCGGCGTAGTCGGTTTTTTACCTTTTTTTAGATAGAGGCAACCGCAGGCCCTTCGTAGCTCGAATATGGGCGTTGGGCCTAAAAAATGTGCGGGACTTGCCGACTCTTAATTTCCGAGTAAGAAATTTGGTAAATGAAACCGGCGAGACACCTGATTCCTACCGCACAGCTCAGCCTTGGCCTCGTCCTTGGCTTGGGACTGGGTCTACCGCCCGCCGAGGCGGCGTATCTTATTCTTGAGAGAAATCGTTACAAAGTGGCGTATGTGGATCTCATGACCGTACAGACGACCGAAAAGGGCCGTAAGTTTTTGGTGATTCACGACTTTCTCAATCCAGACCTGCTTGGCCATATGTCGCGTCGACATGTCCACGAGATTGACTGCCAGGGCAAGAAGGCGCGTACGATGGCCTATGCGCTTTTCACGGGTAAGCGTGGTACTGGGCGGTCCAGCCTCGGCGAGGCGGGTGGGCAGACCTCCCCCTGGAAGCCCATTCGTGGAAAGAACGACCCTATGGAGGTAGCCCGAGCCCGTCTCTGTCCAGCCTAGGCCTTCTGAGGATCTCGGGCATACTTCTGGTCCAGAATGATGCCACTCTGAGGATCCTGAATGAAACACATACCCACGCCTGATCTCTGCGATGCCCATGAGCCACTGCTGGCCTCCGGGGCGCTGCGTGTACTTCCCCCTGTCTTTCAAAACTACGGCGGTGCTGAGGCGATAGCGGGTCAGATCGTGACGCTCAAGTGTTTTGAGGATAACGCCATGCTCCGTACGGTACTCGAGACGCCGGGTAAGGGCAGGGTTCTGATGGTTGATGCCGGCGGTAGTGATCGATGTGCCCTCGTGGGCGGTAATCTTGCGGAAATTGCCCAGGCCAAGGGCTGGGCTGGAATTGTCTTGCATGGCTGTGTCCGAGATCTTGCCGAACTCATCGAGGCGCAGGTGGGGGTCTGGGCCATCGCCAATCACCCTCGTCGGGCCGCTAAATTGGGCCTAGGCCAGAAAGACATCCCGATCGACATGGCCGGAGTTTTGGTGCATCCAGGGGAGTGGTGCTACGCCGATGCTGATGGTATTTTGGTCTCCGCCAAGGTGCTGGATACTCCAAAATCTTGAGGCCAGTGATTTGGTAGCTACACCAAAGTTATGGTCTCTTGTCAAATTGATTTTCGAAGGTGGTCAATTTTTTACCACCCTAGCTCAAGCCTGAATAATGGTCATTTTTTTGTAACAACCCGGGCTTTTTTCCACATAGCCTGGGGATAACTTTTGTGAATTTTTTGCGTGACGAAATCCACCTACGATGAATCTTCCATACGGGTACTAAAAGGTCTCGAACCGGTGCGGCAGCGACCGGGCATGTATACCCGTACCGAGAATCCGCTGCACATCATTCAGGAAGTGATCGACAACGCAGCCGACGAGGCGCTTGCCGGCTATGCCCGCACCATTCTGGTTACCCTGCATCTCGATGGCAGTCTCAGCGTCGCCGACGATGGGCGGGGTATTCCCGTCGGCCCCCATCCCGAAGAGAAGGTACCTGTGGTCGAGATTGTCTATACCCGGCTGCATGCGGGGGGAAAATTCGACAAGGGGTCTGGGGGTGCATACGCCTTTTCGGGCGGCCTGCATGGCGTTGGCGTTTCGGTTACCAATGCTCTGTCTACCCGGCTTGAGGTGACGGTCTGGCGCGATGGCGCCGAGTGGCAGATCGGTTTTGCTGGCGGAGAGGTTATTACCCCGCTCAAGAAGCTTGGCCGGCTGCAAGACAGCCGCAGTGGCACTCGGGTGCAGGTCTGGCCTGACCCGAAATATTTTGACGACCGGTCTATTCCCCAACAGGAGTTGGTCCGCAGTCTAAAGGCCCGTGCCGTCTTGCTGCCCGGTGTTACTACCCAGCTTGTCTCGGAAAAGACCGGGCAGGTCGATCAGTGGCGGTATGCGGGCGGACTGCAGGATTACCTGCTGGAGTCACTTTCGGATGCCGATCTTGTCGTACCTGTATGGGTCCATGAGGGTTATGTGGGCAGGGGCGATGAGACCTTTGCTGAGGGCGAGGGCGCCCAGTGGGTTTTAGCCTTTACCCAGGAGGGGCCGGTCGTTCGAGAGTCTTTTGTGAACCTGATTCCGACCACGGCTGGTGGTACCCATGAGGCCGGCCTGCGCGATGGCCTCTATCAGGCAGTTAAGGGCTTTGTTGAGCAGCACGGGCTACTGCCCAAGGGCGTCAAGCTGCTGCCGGAAGATGTCTTTGCACGCGTGAGCTTTATTCTTTCGGCTAAGGTATTAGATCCGCAGTTTCAGGGCCAGACCAAAGAGAAGCTCACCAGCAGGGATGCCCTGCGCCTGGTGGCTAACCAGGTCAAGGGTCCTTTTGAGCTCTGGCTGCACCGGGATGTTGATGCGGGCAAGAAGATCGCTGATCTTGCCATCCGTGCAGCCCAGTCGCGGCAGCGTTCTGCCCAAAAGGTCGAGAAGAAAAAGGGCTCTGGTGTGGCCGTATTGCCGGGAAAGCTCACTGACTGTGAATCGACCGACCTCGCCCGCAATGAACTCTTCCTGGTGGAAGGCGACTCGGCCGGGGGTTCTGCGAAGATGGGTCGTGACAAGGAGTTTCAGGCGATTCTGCCCTTACGCGGCAAGGTGCTTAATACCTGGGAGGCAGAGCGTGACCGCCTCTTTGCCAATGCCGAAGTGCACGATATTTCTGTGGCCTTGGGTGTCGATCCCCATGGCCCGCAAGATTCGGTAGACCTCTCTGGGCTTCGCTATGGAAAGATCTGTATTCTTTCTGATGCTGATGTCGACGGTGCCCATATTCAGGTGCTGTTATTGACACTCTTCTTTAAACATTTTCCGCAGCTCATCGACCGAGGCCATATTTTCGTGGCCCGTCCCCCGCTTTTCCGCGTGGATGTCGAGGCACGTGCTAAGAAGCCTGCGCGAAAAATCTACGCCCTCGATGATGGCGAACTCACCCATGTGCTTGATAAGCTCTCGCAGGAGGGGCTCAAAGAGACCGCCTGGAGTATTTCCCGGTTTAAGGGCCTGGGCGAGATGAGTGCCGAGCAACTCTGGGAGACGACGCTGAATCCAGATACCCGTCGACTGCTGCCGATCGCCCTTGGTGGTTGGACGGTCGGCGAGACCGGAGAGCGGTTCAACCTACTGATGGGCCGCGGCGAGGCCGCATCGCGACGCAGTTGGTTAGAAGAAAAAGGCCATCAGGCGGAGGTAGATATCTAATGTCTGGACCCCAGTCGCAAGACCCCACTCTTGATCTTTTTGACGGTGATGGCCGTGAGCCGCCACTGGGCGGTGCCCCCGGAGGATTGAGTTTTGATGGCGAGTCCATCTCTCTGGCAGACTTTGCGGAGCGCGCCTACCTCGATTACGCGGTCTCGGTGGTCAAGGGCAGGGCCCTGCCAGACCTCTGTGATGGCCTCAAGCCCGTTCAGCGCCGTATTCTCTTCGCGATGGATCGGATGTCCCTGGCAGCCTCCTCCAAGCCAGTGAAGTCGGCGCGTGTGGTGGGTGATGTGCTGGGCAAGTATCACCCCCACGGAGACCAGTCGGCCTACGATGCCCTGGTTCGGCTTGCACAAGGCTTTACCGTGCGGTACCCGTTGATTGATGGTCAGGGAAACTTCGGCTCGCGAGACGGCGACGGAGCGGCGGCGATGCGGTACACCGAGGCACGACTGACCCGTTTCGCTGAGCTCCTACTCTCCGAGATTGACGAGGGTACCGTAGACTTCGGCCCGAACTATGACGGCTCGATGACCGAGCCCCTGCGGCTTCCCGCGCGCCTGCCGGTCTGTATGCTCAATGGTGCCTCGGGTATTGCGGTGGGTATGGCCACCGAGATTCCGTCGCACAACCTGCGTGAGGTGGCCGCGGCCGCCCTGGCGCTGCTCGAGTCGCCGGGCTTGTCGATGCAAGACCTTCTGAAACACCTTCCCGGACCCGATTTTCCTGGGGGCGGGCAGTTGATCTCGTCTGCAGAAGAAATTGCGGCCGCCTATTCTTCGGGCCGTGGTTCCCTGAAGATGCGGGCCCGCTGGGTCTTTGAGGAATTGGCGCGGGGCCAATGGCAGCTGGTGGTCACCGAACTGCCGCATGGGGTCTCGTCGCAGAAGGTCTTAGAAGAGATTGAGGAGCTCACCAATCCCAAGGTGAAGACAGGTAAGAAGTCGCTCACACCGGAGCAGCAGCAGACTCGGCAGCTGGTGCTTGGGCAGCTCGAGTCCGTTCGGGATGAGTCTGGTAAAGACGCGGCCGTACGGCTCGTCTTTGAGCCAAGAAGTGCACGACTAGACCGAGATGAGTTTTCTAGGATCTTGCTTGCCCACACCTCTCTGCAGAGTTCGGTTCCGATGAACCTGGTCGCGGTCGACTATCAAGGCCGCCCGCGAGCGCTGTCTCTTTTGGACATTCTGAGCCAGTGGGTGGAGTTCCGCCTGCAGACAGTTCGTCGACGCTCCGCATTTCGACTTCAGCAGGCAGAGAAGCGTATTCATATCCTCGAGGGTAGGTCAATTGCTTTGGCCCGGATTGACGAGGTGATTCAGGTCATCCGAGAAAGCGATGAGCCCAAGCCCGCCTTGATGTCCCGATTTGGGCTCTCGGAGCTGCAGGCTGAAGATATTCTGGAGATTCGGCTGCGCCAGTTGGCCCGCCTTGAGGCCATTAAGATCGAAAAGGAGCTCAGTGAACTAAGGGAGCAGGCCGCTCGTCTTCAGCACCTTCTGGACAATGAGAAGGCGCTAAAAAAAGCGGTGGGCAAGGAGATTGCCGAAGATGCCAAGACCTATGGTGATGCACGACGCACTCTCATTAAGGAAGAGGCACGGGCTACGGTTGAGGTGCCTGTGCTGGATGAGCCTGTCACTGTGGTGGTCTCGGTCAATGGCTGGGTCCGCACCCGTCAGGGCCATGGCCATGATCCCGAGGGCTTTGGATTTAAAACGGGCGATGCGCTCTATGCCACATTTGAGTGCCGCACCGTCGATACCTTGGTGGCCCTGTCTAACACGGGGCGCAGCTACAGCGTCGGTGTCTCAGGTCTTCCTGGCGGCCGGGGGGATGGTACCCCGATGACCTCGATGGTCGAGCTCGAGCCAGGAGGGCGATTGCTGGCGTTCTATGCCGGAGGCCTGACGATGCCGCTGGTAGTCGCCACCGTTCAGGGCCAGGGATTCCTCACCCGACTTGAGGGACTGGTGGGACGAAATCGCAGTGGCAAGCAGTTCATGACCCTAGATTCTGGCGATGAGCCCGCGATTCTTCGGGCCTTGGCGGCTGGTGATGGGGCGTTGGCGGCGCTCACGGCGCAGGGCCGGCTATTGATTTTTGGTCGTGACGAGGTAAAAGAGCTGCTCACAGGCGGTCGGGGGGTTAGTCTTGTTGAGCTTGAAGGCACGTCCGATAGGCTTATCGACCTCATGGGGGTTCCCGACTCTGGCCTGGTTCTTCGCGGGGAGGGCCGTGCTGGTAAGCCGACAGAACAACTCCTGTCGCGCGACGCGCTACTGCCCTTCGTGGGAAAACGGGCCCGCAAGGGGAAGCCCTTGGGACTGAAGTTCAAGCCTCGGTCGCTCCACCTGCCTTTGCCAACAACGCTGGCCTCTTGAAATCCACTGCTTCTCCCCCATGTAACTAAGGGGTGTGGCTGGCAAGATGCCGGCTTATCTCCCCCCCTTTAGAGGCAGCCTAATGCTGCCTCCCCCATTGATTACGGAGTAGACCCATGTCCAAAGAAACTATGTCTTTCCAGACCGAGGTAAAGCAGCTGCTACACCTCATGATTCATTCGCTCTACAGCAATCGGGATATTTTTCTGCGCGAGCTGGTCTCCAACGCCTCTGATGCCTGTGACAAGCTACGGCTCGAAGCGCTGTCAAACGATAGCCTCTTTGAGGGGGATCCAGAACTTAGGATTCGGGTCTCTTTTGATGCCGCCGAGAGGACCATTACGATTGAGGATAATGGTATCGGAATGAGCCGTGACGAGGTCATCGCCAACCTCGGAACCATCGCCCGCTCTGGCACGAAAGAGTTCTTCACCAAGCTCTCCGGTGATGCCGCGAAGGATTCCGCCCTTATTGGGCAGTTTGGTGTGGGTTTTTATTCTTCGTTTATCGTTGCTGAGCAGGTAACCGTCATCACCCGCCGTGCGGGGCTTGCCCCCCAGGAGGCGGTTCGGTGGGAGTCGGATGGCACGGGCAGCTTTAGCCTAGAGTCCGCAGAGCGCGCCGCACGGGGGACCTCGGTCATTTTGAAGCTGCGAGCGGCCGAAGGCGAAGGGGAAGACGCGAAGAGCCATGACGACCTGTTGTCGCATTGGAAGCTCAAAGAGATCTTGAAGCGATACTCCGATCATATCGGCCTCCCGATCGAGATGAAGAAGCGCGACTGGAACGAAGAGAAAAAAGAGTACGAAGAGAAGGAAGAATGGGAGGTCGTGAACCAGGCCTCTGCCCTCTGGACACGGCCGAAGTCAGAGATTACGGACGATCAGTATCAGGAGTTCTACAAGGGGCTGTCGCACGGCTTCGATGCGCCCCTGGCCTATACCCATAATCGGGTTGAGGGGAGAACGGAATATACCCAGCTGCTCTACATTCCGACTAAGGCCCCTTTCGATCTCTACGATCGACAGTCCCGCCATGGCCTAAAGCTCTACATAAAGCGCGTTTTCATAATGGACGACGCCGAGCAGTTGCTGCCCAACTACCTGCGTTTCGTCCGTGGGGTGGTCGATTCCGCAGATCTGCCCTTGAATGTCTCTCGTGAGATTCTCCAAGAAAGTCGTGATATCAAAGCCATTCGGGAGGGCTGCTCTAAGCGTATCTTGGGTCTTCTGGAAGATCTTGCAGAGAACAAGCCAGAGGACTACAAGGGCTTCTGGCAGGAGTTTGGCCAGTGCCTCAAAGAGGGTTTTGGGGAAGACTTTGCCAATAAAGATCGTCTGGCTGCGCTCGCTCGGTTTATGAGTACCCAGAGCACGGAGGATAGTCCCACCGTCTCCCTTAAAGACTACCTGTCGCGTATGAAAGAGGGGCAGGAAAAGATCTATGTCCTTACCGCCGACTCGCTCAATGCCGCGCGCTCCAGCCCCCACCTGGAGATTTTCAAGAAGAAGGGGATCGAGGTATTGCTGCTCACCGATCGGATTGATGAGTGGGTGCTGAACTTCCTGACAGAGTTCGAGGGCAAGGGGATTCAGTCGGTGGCGAAGGGAGCACTCGACCTCAGCAAGGTCCAGGATTCCGAGTCTTCGGAGGCGGAAAAGGCCGAGGAGAAGGCGATTGAAGAAGCCCAGGCCGCGGCGAAACCCGCAGTAGAGAAGGCGGCAAAAATTCTGGGGGACAAGGTAAAAGAAGTGCGCCTTACCCAGCGGCTTACCGATTCAGCCTGCTGCCTGGTCTCCGATGAGCACGACATGAGTGGCCATCTGGAGCGTCTCCTCAAGGCGTCTGGTCAGAAGGCGCCGGAGCGTAAGGCAATTCTAGAGCTCAATCCGCAGCACCCCTTGGTGAAGGCCTTGATTGCCGAGAGTGATGCGGGTGGTGGGCAGGTTCTGGGAACCGACGGAAAGGCCGTCTCCGATGGAATATCTGACACGTTGCGAGATCTGGTATGGCTGCTACATGACCAGGCACTGCTCGCGGAAGGCGGGCAGCCCGACGATCCTGCGAGCTTTGTTCGTCGTCTTAACGGCTTTTTGCTCAAGGGCTTGGGCGCGCGTCCTTAAGGCTGACTTCTCCCTCTGGGGCATCTGGGGGCATCTGGGGTCTATGGGCGGTAGCCCCAGCCGCCTCTGGTAATATTCGCGGGTCTGAATATCAGGGGGACACTATGACAATAAAAAGATCTGCGGCCGTCCTCGGCTGCAGCCTGTTTTTGGCGGCCGCCGCTGCATCTGCACAGACGCCCGTGAAGGGCAATCCCGCGGATGGCGCCAAGAAGAATTCGATGTGTATCGGCTGCCACGGCATTCCCGAGTACAAGACCGCCTTTCCTCACCTCTATCGCGTCCCAAGGATTGCCGGACAGAACGAGGCTTACCTCGTTTCCGCCATGAATGCCTACCGCTCTGGGGAGCGTAGCCATCCGAGTATGTTGGCTATCGCCAAGACGTTGACTGATCAGGACATCGCTGATCTTGCGGCCTTTTATGCCCGTGGTGGCGCTAAATAACCGGTTCGGGAGACCCTCATGAAAAAAGGTATGGTGATTGGTGGCCTTCTGAAGGCTTCGATGGTGGGCGCCTCTCTTGCGGCGCTGTCGCTTCCGGTGAGTGCGGGCAATATCGCTTTGGGTAAAGAAAAAGCGGCCCAGGCCTGCGTGGCCTGTCATGGTGCCGATGGCGTAAAGGTGGTTGACCCTAGTTATCCGATTCTCGCGGGTCAGTACGAAGATTTTCTGGTTCGAGCGCTGTCCGACTATAAGTCGGGGGCTCGTAAAAACGCCATCATGGGCGGCATGGCTGCCCCCCTTACGAAGGACGAGATCGCAAATCTAGCGGCGTATTACGCCTCTCTTCCTGGGCCATTAAAGATTATCAAGCGCTAGCCGCCGATATAGCTCATTTCGATCTTCGCCCGCGCTTGCGGGCGATCTTTTTTCTGCTGAAGCACTGCATCGCGAATTTCCGAATACCGGTCTTCTCTCTGCCCCCAGATGCCCTGTATCACTCGGGTGAGCGTCTCGTCATTGGGCTCAGCCCGAACCGCCTGCCGAAGATCGTATCCGCTTGTCGCAAATAGGCAGGTGTAGAGAAGGCCTTCGGAGGAGATGCGCGCCCGAGAACAGTTTCCACAGAAGGGCTTGCTGACCGACGAGATCACCCCGATCTCCACGGGCCGGTCTTTATACCGCCATCGCTCGGAGACCTCGTTGGGCGTAGAACGTCCAACTGGCGTGAGCGGAAATTGTTCGTGGATCCGGGCGACGATCTCATTCGAGGCGAGTACCTGGTCGTGCGACCAATCATTTGAATTTCCAACATCCATGAACTCGATGAAACGGACCGTCTGGCCTCTGTCTCTGAAGAGCATAGCCATCGGCAGGATTTCGCCGTCATTGACCCCCTTCTGCACGACCATATTGACCTTGACGCCGAGACCGGCCTGGTGGGCCGCATCGATTCCCCGCAGTACCGTTGCCGGATCACTCTCCTCAATGCCCGACATGCGTCTAAAAAGGGCTGGGGTGAGGGCGTCAAGGCTTACGGTGATGCGATCGAGACCCGCAGCCCGAAGGGCTGCGGCCTTCTGGGCAAGTAGGACGCCATTGGTGGTCAGAGCGATTTCAACGGGTGAACCTGCGGGCGTTCTTAATTGCGCCAGTGCCTTAATGAGCTCTTCAAGCCCCTTGCGCAGCAGAGGCTCACCACCGGTGATACGGAGCTTCTCAACACCCAGGGCGACAAAGACACGGGCGAGTCGAAGTATTTCATCGAAGCTCAGGAGTTCATCGCGCGAGAGAAAGACATAGTCTTTATGAAAAACTTCCTTGGGCATGCAGTAGCCACAACGGAAGTTGCATTGGTCAATTACTGAGATACGAAGATCACGTAATGGTCGACCGAGCTGGTCAAGGGGAGGCATGCCGCTGACGGTGGCTGAATCCGTGTGGGCGGGTCCGTGCTGACCTGAGGCCGTAGTGGCTATTTGGCTGTTCTCGGCGCCTTGAGGCAGAGCAGCTCTCCGGCGAAATGTCGCCGGAGAGATTGGAATAATGCGGTGCCCTTCGCTCATACCACCTATGATGCCCGGAGAACGCCGATCCGGGGCAAACGTCCCTTAGTCGGGCTTGGTTTCCACCATCATCAGCGGCTCATCGGTGGAGACGGGGTCTGGCCTTTTGAGCCGTCGACCAGCGGGTGGGGGCGGTGCGGCGCTCTGGTCGGTAGGGGCCGCGGTCTTACCGGGATCGGTCTGGACCCATTGGAGGCCGGCCTTGGCGAGGTCATCCTCAATATGGGCAGCCGATGCAGTGGGCGCTGAGGCAGGGACAGCGGGGGCAGGGGCTGGAGCGACCAGCGGCTCCGCTGCTTGATGAATCATCGCGGGTACTGCGGCAGGCGCCACCACGGGTGCTGCAACAGGCGCCGTAACAGGTATTGCAATAGGTGTAGGTTCTAGCACGGGCGGGATTTCTATCCCCTGTGGGGCTATAGCCCTTGGAGCTTCGGAGACCGCCGATTCGTCGTCGGAATCCGGCATCTTCGCTGCAGCATCGAGATCAGCGCCTGTGTCAGAGGCGGCTTCCGATCTGCCCCCGCGACGACGACGCCGACGAGGCTTTTCACTCGGGGCCCCATTCGCGGTTCCTACGGTGTCGCTAGGCACAGAGTCTTCCTGATTAGCCATGGCAGGGGACGCATCCAACCGGGACTCAAGATCGTTTGGGGGCGCGGCGTCTGCCGTCCCCTTCACCCCAGCCGAATCTGGGCCAGATGTCTCTGCCACAGGGCGGGCCTCGCGCGGCTCGCGGCGCTCGCCGCGGTCTCGACCACGCCCCTCGCGGGTATCACCACGTCCGCCTTCGCGTGGCTCACGCGCCTCTCGAGGCTCTCTCGGCTCGCGGGCTGTGGTCTCCTTGGCCTCGCGCACAGCACCCTCACGGCCACCGCCTCGGCCATTGCGCCCCTCTCTGGGCTCACGTGGCTCACGGGGCTCTTTCGCGTCCCGGCCAGCATCCCGACCCTTGGCCTCTCCACGCCCGTCTGCTCGTCCGTCTCCTCGGTCGCGCTCACGCCGACGGTCTTGACCACGGCCACTTCTTCCTTGAGCCGACCCAGCCTCTCCGCGGCTTGTACGCCCTGATGGAACAGGCTTTTGACGCACAGGTGGTTCTGGTTCCGACTTAAAGATAGCAAAGAGCTTGGACCAGAATGAGGGTGCAGCCTCTGCGGCTGGCTCTCGCTGGGGCGCAGGCGTTGCGGGGGTAATGCCCTTCACGACTGCCTCCTGGCGGGGTTTAACCGGTGCCTGGTCTTCTTTTTTTACCTGGTAAGGAGACTCGGAGGCAGGTTGGTCGGCCATGGCGTAACTGGCCTTGGTATCTTCAAGCCGCGGATCATCGTGCCGCAGTCGCTCGATGGTATAGCTGGGCGTCTCGATAAATTTATTGGGAA
>JBJOHS010000033.1:0-14331 GCA_046047535.1 Pseudomonadota bacterium | reverse complement strand
TCTGCATAAAGTAGACGCAGGCCTCGGCCAAGTCGTCTACATAGAGAAATTCTCGGCGTGGGCGGCCCGAGCCCCAGACGGGCAAGAAGTTATCACCACGGCTCTTGGCCTCGTGGGCCTTGCGGATGAGTGCGGGAAGCACATGAGAGTTGTTGAGGTCGTAGTTATCGCCAGGCCCATAGAGATTGGTGGGCATGAGCGAAATATAGTTGGTACCGTGCTGCCGGTTGTAGTTTTCGCAGAGCTTAATGCCCGCAATCTTTGCAAGCGCATAGGGCTCATTGGTCTGCTCTAGTGGGCCAGTGAGCAGATAGTCTTCTTTAATGGGCTGCGGGCAGTCTCGCGGATAAATACACGATGAGCCCAAAAAGGTAAGGTGATGAATACCCGCCTTGTAGGCCCCATGAATAAGATTGGCCTCAATCATGAGGTTCTCGTAAATGAACTCTGCCCGGTAGGTGTTGTTGGCATGAATACCGCCCACCTTGGCAGCCGCAATCAAAAGCGTGTCTGGTTTTTCCTCTGCGAGGAACTGAAAGACCTGCGCCTGGTTGAGAAGATCAAGCTCGCTGCGGCTGCGTACCACCACCTCTGCGCCAGGCATGTCTTTTTTAAGTGCCCTCACGATGGCAGACCCCACCATTCCGCGATGGCCAGCAACGTAGATCCTCATTATTTGATGCTCACTGTAGGATTCCTGCGTAAAGGAATGTATCGATTCATCGCACGATGCCGAGGAATACCGCCAGACAACGATCCACTTCCTGCAGCGTGCTGTTGCTGACTTTGCCAAAAGGTTTACCTAGCTTCTCGCGCCGCACGGTCATTGCCTTGTCCACCATGATCTGAGACCGATTCTGTAAACCGTTTTCTTTTGATGGCTCGATAGTGACACGCAAAAGAGGCGCCTCTGCCAAGGTGCTGGTGATCAGCAAAACCGTCACGGTGGGGTGCTCGTCGAAGAGGTCTGACTGAATGACGAGTGAAGGACGAGGTTTCCCGAAATCACCTGGCAGAGCAATGGCAGTAAGGTCACCCCGCTTCAATCGGCGTGATCTAGTAGGTCTGCAGACAAGAAATCGATTGTCCGTGCCAACCCGGTGTCTGCCTTATCTGCCTTTGCTACCAATAAAGACTCTTGCCTGCATCGTGTAGCGAAATTTTCGCCACGAGTATCTGGCACCCAGAGCTGCACGGGGCGAAGACCAGCTGCGCGCAAAAGTTCTCTTCGTTTTTGAACTCTTAGGGCTGCGGGAATAGGCATCGCAAACGTTCTCCTTTAGGATGAAGTATGTTTCGTAACATGTAACGAGATTAACCGAAGATCCTTCGTCTCACAAGCATCGACACCTTATTCCCGACTCACCGGTACCGCATAGCCGTGGGCTTTGAGGAGTGCTTTCTGTTTAGCGTCGCTCAAGTCATGGTCGACCATTTCCGCAATCATTTCGTCGAGGGTGATCTCCGGAATCCAGCCGAGTTCGTGCTTGGCCTTGCTCGGGTCTCCGAGCAGCGTCTCTACCTCGGTGGGGCGGAAGTAGCGCGGGTCGACCCGCACGATGATATCGCCCACCTTCACCCCGGGGGCGTTGTCGCCGTGAATACGGACAACCTTGGCCACCTCGTCTACCCCGCTACCTTCAAAGGATAGGGTGATTCCGAGGCGGTCAGCAGATTTTCGAATGAACTCCCGCACCGAGTACTGAACCCCAGTAGCAATGACATAGTCTTGCGGCTTGTCTTGCTGCAGCATCATCCACTGCATGCGCACATAGTCTTTGGCATGGCCCCAGTCGCGCAGGGCATCCATATTGCCCATGTAGAGGCATGACTCCAACCCTTGGGCAATGTTGGCAAGACCCCGGGTCACCTTACGGGTTACGAATGTCTCTCCTCGCCGCGGCGATTCGTGGTTGAACAAGATACCGTTGCAGGCGTAGATACCGTAGGCCTCTCGGTAGTTGACGCAGATCCAGTAGGCATAGAGCTTGGCCACCGCATAGGGGCTGCGTGGATAAAACGGCGTGGTCTCTTTCTGGGGGATTTCCTGCACCAGGCCATAGAGCTCAGAGGTTGAGGCCTGGTAGAACTTGGTCTTTTTCTCAAGACCAAGAAAACGAATCGCGTCGAGCAGACGCAGGGCTCCCAGGGCATCCACATCGGCGGTGTATTCGGGCGACTCAAAAGAAACCGCCACATGCGACTGGGCGCCTAGGTTGTAGATCTCATCGGGCTGGGTCTCCTGAATGATGCGGGTGAGGTTGCTCGAGTCGGAGAGGTCGCCATAGTGCAACTTAAGCCGTTGCCCGCTCTTGTGGGGGTCTTCATAAATGTGGTCAATACGCTGCGTATTGAAGGTGGAGGAGCGGCGCTTAATGCCATGCACCTCGTAGCCCTTGGCGAGAAGAAACTCTGCAAGGTACGAGCCGTCTTGGCCGGTAATTCCGGTGATGAGTGCTTTTTTCATGGGGGCTCTCGGTTCTTTATCTGTGGCTTGTATCGGGTTGTATCCGCTTGTATTTAATTTTCGGCCTACTCTAGCGGTCGACTACGAGCTCCAGTTTTCCACAACAAGGCCCGGTACTCGTGAAAACTCCCGATCGTTGCGGGTTACGAGAATACAGTTGTTGAGTAGGGCGCTGGCCGCAATTAGAAGGTCGTTTGGCCCGATGGGTGTACCTCTCTGTTCGAGATAGACCCGAATCTCAGCGTAAATATCGTCTGCTGGAGATTCGAAGGGCAGAACAATAATCGACCTAAGAATTGCTTCAACGCGTTGCGTGAGATCTTCAAGGCTTCGTTTTTTGGCGCCAAAACGAAGCTCAGAGGCTACGATAATTGATGTGCATACTGAATGTTCCCCCACCCGCCTGATGTGCTGAGTGACTAGCCCCTGCGGGTCTCGTATCAGGGCAGAGAGAATATTTGTATCGAGAAGGTAACGGGGTGACGACATCGCACGGCGTTAAATATCAACGTCGTCGAGGTCGAGTAGCGCGCTATCAACGTCTGGAAACTGCTCCTTCATGGGAGCAAATTCGGCCAGAACCGCGAGCAGTCCGAGCGGCGCGATTGGCTCGATGATGATTCGTACCCCCTCCTTGCGCATCAAGGCCTCTTCCCCTTTGAGTTCAAACTCACGAGGAATACGAACGGCCTGGTTACGGCCGTTGCGAAAAAGGCGGACGTGGCGTTCTAGAGACATGGGCTTAAGCGTGCCATATGCCGAGGCATATGGCAACAACGAATTTTCGGTCGGGAGGCATAATGCCGCATGGCTGCAACCCGTATGTCGATCCCGCTCTTCCCGCTAGGGGCGGGCCTCTACCCCGATGGTCTCCTGGCCTTGCGAATCTTTGAGGTGCGCTATCTCGATATGGTGAAGCGCTGTCTGAAGGAGAAGACGCCCTTTGGGGTGGTTCGCCTCGAGGAAGGAAGCGAGGTGCGTAAGCCGGGCGTGACCGAAAAATTTTCTGAGGTCGGTACGTTGGCGGAAATTATGGAGGCCGATGCCCTGCAGCCCGCCTTGTTTCTTTTGCGTTGCAGGGGCGCACAGCGATTTCGGGTGGTCTCGAGTGCTACAGGAAAGTATGGCCTCTGGGGCGCAGAGGTGGAGCTTATTGATGACGACCCTGCTGAGGAGATTCCTTGGGAGTTGCAGTCGGCGGCCGATAAGCTCGGCCAGGTCATCGCGGGCTTACAGAAGCAGGGTGTGGTGGACGAGCAGATGCCGATCTTGCGCCCATATCGGCTAGACGAGTGCGGCTGGGTGGCCAATCGGTGGGCAGAAATGCTCCCTCTGGGCGCCTCGGTGAAGCAGTCATTGCTTGAGGAGATGCGCCCTAAGGAGCGGCTTCGTCGGGTGCTGCAGGCCATGGATGAGATGTTGGGGCGGTAGTGCGTAGCCAGTAAGAAAGTAGGCTTGCCCAATGTTTAAACTTTGTTTAAACTTTCACAGATTGATGGAATATCTGTGACCGATCTTCCGCGGCCAATTCTCAATGGGGTGTTTTATGGGAAAAACAGTTTTAGAGATAAAGCATTGGGGCAATGGCCTCGGAGTACGCCTTCCTGCCGTAATCGCCAAAGAGGCGAGTCTGTCGGCAGATCAACGTGTTGCTTTGATAGTGCGTGATGGGGGGGTTTTTATTGAGCCTCTTCACGACAACGCTGAGACATTAGCGCAACGGCTTGCTCGTTTCGACCCCAGTCGGCACGGTGGTGAGGCCATGGTGGCCGACGATCGCATTGGTGCTGAACGTTGGTAGGTCGGCCGTCATCGAAATCTCAGTTCCTGCCTGATCGGCAGGATGTCATCTGGATCGACTGCAATCCTCAATCCGGGCGCGAGATGAAGGATATTCATCCTTTTCTTGTGTTGTCCCCCGCTGCTTTTAATGACCGAACCTCGTTGGTGATTGGTTGCCCCATGACCACGGCCGACTATAACCGCGACAATCCATTTGCGGTGGCAGAGGGTACCGTTCAGAAATCTGGCAAGGCGGTAATGAGTTATGTACTTTGCCACCAGCCGAAGTCTTTTGACTGGCGAGCAAGAGGCGCAAAGCCGCATGCTATGGGCAGACTCTCTGACCGCGCCTTTAGAGAGGTCTTGGCACTTTTAAACGACATCATCGCCTTAGCTCGATGATACGCATTCCGTGCCTGTAGGGCTTCTCCCATTCATCATGGGCCTAACGGTATTTGAGTGGCTATTGCTCTCCCTCTTCTACTGGCGCGGCCAATCTCGCGACAAATACCTCACGCCCACGCAACTCTTTGTTTGCCTGGCGCCCGGCTTTTTGCTCGTACTGGCTTTTTGGGTCTCTTATGACCAATCAATGCTGCCATGGCCCGCAGTGGCCTGCCTTGCGGTAGCCGGGCTCATACACGCCTGGGACATGATTCGGCGCTATCGAGCCGTCTGAGGTGAACCCAGCCAAGCCAGCGTTGACGCTGCATGACTTAGATCAGCGCGACCCCTGCCGAACTTCGGTACGATCGTAGCGATGAACTATCCATTCTCTGCCCTTGTGGGCCAACATGAGATGCAACTTGGCCTTCTCATTGCCACCGTTGATCCCTTGGTCGGTGGTGTATTAATTCTCGGTGATCGGGGTACGGGTAAGAGTACTGCTGTGCGGGCCTTGGCCTCGGTGCTGCCCGACCTCGAGACGCTTGAAGGATGTCCCTACCGCTGTGCGCCAGACCGTACCGCGCGGCTCTGCGCTGCCTGCGGTGCATCAGCGTCATCTCCTTCGCCAGTGAGCACCGAAAAGACGAGCACAAAGACCAAGAAGAAAACGGTGTTGTCGCCAGTGCCGGTCGTAGACCTTCCGCTTGGCGCGACGGAAGACCGCATTCTCGGCGCGCTCGATCTCGAAAAGCTCATGACGCAGTCGCAGAAGGCATTCGAGCCAGGGCTACTCGCGAAGGCCAACCGGGGCTTTCTCTACATCGACGAAATTAACCTTCTCGAAGACCACCTTGTTGATCTCTTGATTGATGTCGCCGCCTCTGGCGAGAACCGCATTGAGCGAGAGGGCCTAAGTGTGGTGCACCCAGCCCGATTTGTATTGGTGGGTAGTGGCAACCCTGAGGAGGGTGAGCTTCGGCCCCAGCTGCTTGACCGGTTCGGTCTCGCGGTAGAGGTGCGTACGCCCAAAGATCTTGACCAACGTATGCAGGTCGTCATGCGTCGTGAGGCCTTTGAGCGGGATCCACAGGGCTTTACTGACGAATATGCGCAGGCCCAGACCCAACTGCGCGCGCAGATTGTCTCTGCCAAGAAGACGCTCTCCAAGGTGGTTCTTGCGGAGGAGTTGTTGCGGAAAATGGCTGACCTCTGCCTGCGTCTGGGCACTGATGGTCTGCGTGGCGAGCTCAGCCTCATGCGTGCTGCAAAGGCGGCCGCTGCCTTGCGCGGGGCAAAGAAGGTCAGCCTAGAGATTGTTCGCGAGGTAGCGCCTATGGCGCTTCGCCATCGCCTGCGGCGTGATCCGCTCGATGACACCGATGCCACCGTACGTGTGCAGCGACTCGTTGATGAGGTTTTGGTCTGAGCAGTATTCGAACGACAGACGCGGTCTTAGCCGCAGCAGCGCTTGTGGTGGCGGGGCCCGCGTTGGGCGGGTTATGGCTGCGGGGCTGGTATGGCCCGCGGCGCGATGCCTTTCTTCGCCTCGTAGATAGTCTCTCGCGCAGCGCTGGGGTTCGTACCCACCGTATCGCCCCGCATACCGACCCAGACCAACTCGATGACGGGATCGAACTCGCGGAGACGCTGCGGGCGGGCCGAATGGTGCGTCGGCAGGGCCTGGTGGATGCGCTTCGTGGCGGCATTCTGATCTCTGCGATGGCCGAGCGCACGCCACTGGGCCTCGTTGCCCCTCTTACGCGAGCCATTGATGAGAAGAGGCTCTGCCTCTTGGCTATGGACGAGTCTCTGCCCGATGAGCCGCAGATTCAGGCACTCCTTGTTGATCGACTGGGTCTTGCTATTGATCTGCGCGAGGAGGTGGGTCTCTGGCCTATTGAAGAAGATCTTTGTAGACATCCTTTGCTGGCCGGATTGTCAACCCGATTGATGGCGGCCGCGACGTTATGGCCCAAAGTGGCCATAGACAGGCAGGCACTCTTGGCGCTTGTTGAAGGGGCGGAGCAACTGGGTATCGCCTCTGCGCGGCCGTGCCTCTATGCGGTGCGACTTGCGAAGGTGTTGGCTGCGCTCGCAGGCCGCAGTGAGGTAGAGGCAGACGATCTTGCCATTGCAGTACGCGTCGCACTCTTGCCCCATGCAAGCCGGTTACCAGCATCTGCGGCGCCTGAAGATAATGCGATGCAGTCGACGGAGGAAGACGTCGCCAATAGCCCACAGCCACCATCGCCACCAGAGAACGAAGAAGACGCTCTAACGAGCCCCCCCGAGCAAACGGAGGAGCCGTCAGCAATACCCGATGGTGCGGCGGAGCGTTTCGTCGAGGCGGCACTTGCCGCGCTGCCTAAGCACCTGCTCGCTCAGCTTGCCGCCTCTAGTGCTGCCTCCCGGTCGAAGGCGGCCGGTGCGACAGGTACTGGCGCCGAGGCGCTCAAAGGTCGGGGGCGGGGCCGGTCGGTGGGTGCACGACCGCGCAGAAAGCCGCGCTCTGGTGAGCGCCTCCATCTGCTCGCTAGTATTCGGGCAGCGGCGCCGTTTCAGATGTTGCGGCGCGTGTCAGCGGAGAGTTCAGGCATTGGTGAACCGAATCGCCAAGCCCCCGGTGATCGCTCGCACCGCCTACACCTTCACCCGGATGACCTGCATGTGCACCGTGAGAAAAAACGCCGTGGCAACACCACCATTTTTGTTGTCGATGCCTCAGGCTCTATGGCGCTTCAGCGACTGTCTGAGGCGAAGGGTGCGATCGAGATTCTCCTAGCCGACTGCTATGTGCGCCGCGACCGCGTGGCGATGATTGCGTTTCGTGGGAAGGGGGCGGAGGTCTTGCTTGATCCCACCCGATCGCTAGTGGCAGCGAAACGCTCTCTTACCGCGTTGCCGGGTGGAGGCGGAAGCCCAGTGGCCGCGGGTCTTGCGCTTGCAGCCCAGATGGTGGCGCAATTAAAACGTATGGGCGACAGCACTGTGGTCGTGGTGCTTACCGATGGGCGTGCCAATCTCACGCGTGATGGCCAGCCTGGTCGCCAGCAGGCGGCGCTTGAGGCCCAGCAGATGGCCCGCCTACTAGCAGCCTCGGCCGACAAACGCATTCTTATTGACACCTCGATGCGGCCCGAGCCGGCCGCTGAATCTATTGCTGCTGCCATGCAGGGGATGTATCTGGCCATGCCCTTTGCTCAGGCGCGTGAGATGGGCAAGGCGGTAATTGCGGCTCAGTCGAAGGGATAGGTGGCAACGGAGCCGTGGGCTGACGTACGATTGTTGAAGAATTCAACAATTGGAAGAAAGTCAGCAAATGGCGACAGTCAACTTCAGTGTGCCGGAACACGTAAAAGAGGTGTTCAATTCCGTTTTTGAAGGGCGCAATAAGAGCGCCATTATTGCCGAACTTATGACGGAGGCTGTCGTGCGGGAAGAGCGGCGCCTTAAGAGCAATGCCGCGATTTCACGCATTCTGCAGCGTCAGAAGGGTGCCCCAAGGATCGCCGCATCGACTGTGGCAAGCGCACGTGCGAAGGGTCGGCCTTAGATGCAACTCGTGTTGGATGCGAGTGTGGCGATCAAGTGGTTTTTGCGTGGCGGTGAAAATGAGGAATCAGATACCGAAAGGGCTCTTGAGATCCTCCTTCGGGTACAAGACGGAGATGTGACGCTTATTCAGCCGCCTCATTTTTTGGCGGAGATGGCTGCGGTGCTGGCGCGAATAAAGCCCGCGGAATGTCTGGAGGATTTTAGGAATCTGCAGGAAATAAGCCAGGATGTCTGCATCGACGCTGGCCTGTATCGCCGCGCGTTACGCCTTTCGGTATCTACAGGGCAGCATCTTTTTGACACCCTCTACCATGCGGTCGCACTTGTAACGCCGGGCTCTCTATTTATTACTTCAGACGCGCGCTACTTTAAGGGTGCGTTTTCCCATGACAGGATGAGGCTCTTGTCCGAACTGAAGTTCTGAGGCGCGCCGCTAATTGCCTGTGTTTTTCCTGCGGTCGGGCGCTACCGCTTTATAACTACGTTCTAGCTGACTTTATTCCAGCGCCTTGTGCATCAGCGAGGCTAAGATGCTTGGAGTAGCCTCATGCACTAGGTGCCCACCTTGGCAGAAATGCAGTTGTGCGCTGGGAAAATACTCTGCAGCAATACCGCGCAACGCGCGTGCAGGAATCCAGGGGTCGTCTTCTGCAATGAGCAGATCAAGCGGGGTATCGAGGGTTTTTCCCTTCCGAAGTAGGGTGGGCAGATCGGTTCCGGCCATAAACGCAATGGCTCCGCGCACATGCTCTTCCTCGCGAAAGAGCCGCCGATAGACCTCGCGCTGTGACTCCGGTATTTTTGAGCCGGTAGACTGAATCAGGCGGTCGACCATGCCGGTATTTCGGGCGAGTAAAGCGATCGCCGAGACGCTCAGCCCCGAGACGAAGACGGGGTTGAGCAGGGGCCCGAGCAGCAGGTTGTAGAGACTCGGGGGCGGCACCAGGGATGGTGCAACACCGATGATGCGGCCGATTGAAAGCTGCGGCGCTAGGCCTGCATGACCCAGTGATGCGCCTGTTGGGCCGCTCGGGTCGCCGTTTGATGCGTCGCTCGGGAATCCACTCTGCACAGTGCGTTCCTGGGAGAGAAGCGCAAGCCAGATAGCCACCGCAGCCCCCGCCGAGTGGCCGACCACCAGGTCTACCCGGTGTATTCCAAGAAATAGCAAAAGACTTTGCAGGTCCTGCGCCATCTCTCTGAGGCCATGCTGTGCATGCGCGGTGCAGTGGGTCTGGCCATGGCCGGGGAGATCGGGCATAAGAATGCTCCAGCTCTCTGCCTGCTCATCGAGGGTGGCGAGTAGGGGTGTCCAGGTCTCGCGGTTTCCTCCGGTGCCATGTAGCAACAGCACTGTGGGCGTCTTTTCTGATTGGCGGGAAGCCCCACGCTCCCCCTGAACCCGGTCGGCCTCAACCTGGTCGGCCCAGATTGACCCAGCTCGAACCCAGCCCCCCCAGTGCGCGCCGCCCACCTGGCGTATGAATTCCCGCAGACCGTCTGGCTGTCGGGGGGCGGTCATTTGCAAGTTCTCGTAGCGGGTTGTGGGGGCGACATGATGGGTTGACGGCGTCAAGACAAGTGTCTATTGTTGGTGTCAAATGTAGTTGTCACTTAATGTGACCAGTCTACGTGACACCTAGGAGGCATGCCATGGCTTTTCTACAGCGTATCGAGCGGGTGCTGGAGGCAAGCCTTGTGGCGGCCCAGGCACCCGGTTCCCCCCCAAAGCTGGCCGCGGCCATGCGCCATGCGGTCTTTCCCGGCGGTGCCCGTATTCGGCCTCAGCTCTGTATGGCCGTGGCGCTGGCCTGCGGTGACGACGATCCTCGTCTGTCAGAGAGCTTTGCGGCTGCCCTGGAGTTGATGCATTGCGCCTCGCTGGTCCATGACGACCTGCCTTGCTTTGATAATGCCGACCTGCGTCGCGGTCAGCCTTCGGTACACAAGGCCTTTGGCGAGCGGATCGGGGTGCTCTCAGGAGATGCGCTGATTGTTCTTGCCTTTCGCACGCTGGCTGGATCACGGCCCAAGCATCTAGAACGCCTGCCCGCAATGCTCACCATTCTTGACGATGCAGTCGGACCACCCTTTGGCATTGTGGCAGGCCAGGCCTGGGAGTGCGAGTCGCATGCGGTCTTAGCCGAGTATCAGCGGGCGAAGACCGGCTCGCTCTTCACCGCTGCCACTGTTGGTGGTGCCTGTGCCTCGGGGGTAGACCCGGCACCCTGGAAGGCGCTTGGTGACTGCCTCGGCGAAGCCTATCAGGTGGCCGACGATATTCGCGATGTGATCTATGACGAGATGGTCATGGGTAAGCCCGCTGGGCAAGACGAGACATTAGAGCGGCCAAGTGCCGCCCAGACCTTGGGTCTGGATGGTGCGGTCATTCATTTTGATCGCCTTATGGCAAGGGCCATACAGAGTATTCCCGCCTGCCGGGGTGCTACGCGCCTACGGGGCATGGTGCTGCAAGAGGCGCAACGTCTGGTGCCTACCGAAGGTCCCTACAAGGTTGCGCGTGCA
The DNA here is from genome assembly GCA_046047535.1 of Pseudomonadota bacterium. Lineage (GTDB taxonomy): Bacteria > Pseudomonadota > Gammaproteobacteria > Burkholderiales > Burkholderiaceae_A > Hahnella. The sequence goes on along the minus strand of JBJOHS010000033.1, from coordinate 3,614 downwards.
GCCCTCGATGCGCAGACCGAGAAGGCACTGGCCGAGGCCTTCCCGCACTCGGCGGTCCATGCCGTAACCAAAGAGGGTACGAAAGAGGCGACGAAGGAAGGCGGGGACCATGGCAGCGCTGCCGGCCTGGTCTAGCCTTCGCGATAGGCTCCTCGCGAGCCCGCGCTTTCATAGTTTCGTCTCGTCCGTCCCAGGCCTGCGCTGGGTTGCGCAGCGTCAGTCGCGCCGGCTCTTTGACCTGGTGGCGGGGTTTACCTACAGCCAGGTGCTTCTTGCCTGCGTAAAGCTCAATGTCTTGTCTGTCTTGGCCAAGGGCCCCCGCACCGTAGAAGAACTCTCCACGCAGACGGGGCTCTCGGCCCGCAGCATGGATATTCTCCTGCGAGCAGCGGTGTCGCTGAATCTTCTGGAATGGCGATCGGCGCCTAGCGGGCGAGTGGGCGCCGAGGCCCATACGGAACAGGACACGCGTATTGGCCTGGGCATGCTCGGGGCGGTGGTCGCGGCGAACCCCGCGATTGAGGCCTTGGTGCGGCACCATGAGGAGGTCTACAAAGACCTTGTAGATCCCGTCGGGCTTCTGCAAGACCCGAATCAGCGCACACGCCTACGCGATTACTGGGCCTATGCCCATGAAGGCGTAGGGGTAAGCCAACGATCTCACAACGCCGACGCAGGCCGTGCAACTGAGGCAGCGCAGGGTTTCAGAAAAGACGGCACGGCTGTGGCCTTCGCGCCCCACTCGCGGATGCTGACGGCGGAGCAGGTCGCGGAATACTCCGAGCTCATGGCAGCCTCTCAGCCACTCGTGGCCGAACAGGTGCTCGCCGCCTATGATTTCTCGAGGCACCGCTGTCTGCTCGATGTTGGCGGTGGTCAAGGCGCGTTTCTCACTGCGGTGGGTCAGGCACATACGGCGCTGCGTCTCATGCTCTTTGATCTTCCGGCGGTGGCCCAGCGTGCGCGTCAGCGCTTCGATATCCAGGGGCTATCAGGCCGTGTCACCTGCCACGGGGGGAGTTTCTTTGACGACCCGCTGCCCACGGGCGCAGACGTGGTCAGTCTTATCCGTGTGCTCTATGACCACTCTGACGAGCGTGTTGCGCTCATCCTCAAAGGGGTCCGCAGGGCTCTGGCCGCCCAAGGCGGAACGCTCATCCTCGCTGAGCCCATGTCTGGGACACCAGGCGCCGAGGCCATGGGGGATGCCTATTTTGGGCTCTACCTCTTGGCCATGGGAAAGGGGCGTGCCCGAACCCCCTCGGAGTTGAGCGCCCTCTTGACATCGGCGGGGTTTACGCAAATTCAGGCGATTCGTACCCGTTTGCCTCTGCAGACGGGCCTTATCCGCGCCTATGCACCGCCAGAGGGCGTCCGTAAACCGTTTTAGACAAATTTGAGACGAAAAGAGTAACGGTACGTTGACAAATGGCCGAAAAGGTCTAGGATCCGAGTTGTAAGCTTAAATAGACACTTTAGAAGTAAATCGAAAATGACAGAGACAGAGACCGCCCACGCAGTCGTTATGGAGGCCCCCCGCCAGCTGGACTGGCGCTGCCTGCCTTTGTCATCGCCCGGCCCCGAAGACATTGTGGTGCGTACCCGGTTTAGCGGCATCAGCACGGGCACCGAGCGACTCTTCTACACCGGCGAGATGCCGAGCTTTCCTGGTATGGGCTATCCCCTGGTGCCAGGCTATGAGACGGTCGGTGAGGTTGTTGAAGCAGGTCCTGCAAGTTCGGGCGTTGTGGTTGGCGACCTGGTCTTCGTACCTGGCGCAAGCTGCTGGGGCCCTGTTCGCGGGCTCTTTGGGGGGGCGGGCGAATCGCTCGTCGTGCCTAGTGCCCGCGTGGTGAAGATTCACGAGGCGCTGGAGGAACAGGCGGTGCTCTTTGCGCTTGCGGCCACGGCGCACCATGCATTGATTTCGCCGTCAGGCCAACGGGTGCTTCCTGACCTCATCGTTGGTCATGGCGCACTAGGACGACTCTTGGCCCGACTGACCGTGGCCCTAGGTGGTCTTCCGACGGTCTGGGAAGTGGAACCCAGCCGCAGGGCTGGTGCGACGGGCTATCGTGTAGTGGACCCTTCCGACAGTAAAGGCCAACGATTTAAGACCATCGTTGATGTGAGTGGCCATGCGCCGAGTCTTAACGACTGGGTGGCGCATCTGGCCCCAGGTGGGGAACTGGTACTGGCCGGCTTCTACACCGAGACACTGCCCTTAAATTTTGTACCCGCCTTCCTGCGGGAGGCCCGCATTCGTGTGGCAGCCCAGTGGCAGCCCGCCGACATGATCGCGGTGCGCGACCTTGCGGAGTCGGGCCGGTTGTCGCTTGACGCGCTGGTGACCCACCATCGCCCGGCAGACGATGCGCCCGCGGCCTACGAACAAGCATTCAGTGATCCGCAATGCCTAAAGATGGTCCTGGACTGGAGGAGTCTGCAATGAGCACGTCTGACACCAACCTCGGGGGCCTCAAGGGCACTCCGGTGCAGTTCATGATGAAGACGCGCCTCTCCGCCGAGGCGGCGATGGAGCCCGACCCTGTGCATACCGGGCCAGTTACCAAAGAGACACAGATCATCGCCATCTATGGCAAGGGCGGCATTGGCAAGAGTTTCACGCTTGCGAACCTAAGCTACATGATGGCCCAGCAGGGCAAGAAGGTCTTGTTGATTGGCTGCGATCCGAAGAGCGACACCACGTCGCTGCTCTTTGGTGGGAAGGCCTGCCCCACGATTATTGAGACCTCCTCGAAGAAGAAACTCGCCGGTGAGGCGGTTGCCATCGGTGATGTCTGCTTCAAGCGCGATGGCGTCTATGCCATGGAACTTGGCGGTCCAGAAGTGGGCCGGGGCTGTGGTGGTCGGGGAATCATTCATGGCTTTGAGACCTTGGAGAAGCTGGGTTTTCACGACTGGGGCTTTGACTATGTGTTGCTCGACTTCTTGGGCGATGTGGTCTGTGGCGGCTTTGGCCTACCCATTGCCCGCGATATGTGTCAGAAGGTGATTGTGGTCGGAAGCAACGACCTGCAGTCGCTCTATGTGGCCAACAATGTCTGCTCGGCGGTGGAGTACTTCCGCAAGCTCGGCGGCAATGTGGGTGTGGCTGGCATGGTGATCAACAAAGATGACGGCACGGGTGAGGCGGCCGCGTTTGCCGAGCGTGCGGGCATTCCGGTCTTGTCCGCGATTCCTGCCCACGAAGATATTCGTCGCAAGAGTGCCTCCTACGAGATTATTGGTAAGCCCGGTGGTCAGTGGAGCGCGATGTTTGAAACACTCGCCACCAATGTGGCCGAGGCCCCGCCGGTGCGGCCCAAGCCGCTATCGCAAGACGAGCTGCTCGGCCTCTTCTCTGGCAGCGCTGTGGGCCGTGATGTCGTGCTTGAACCCGCCACCGTCTTTGACATGATGGGCCGCGAAGAGATTGCCAAGCCCTCACTCGAAGTGGTCTACGACCAGGCCTAATGGCATGAACGCGCGTCAGCCCATTCCAATTTTGCCGGCCGAGTCGCTGGGCGATACGCATGCGCCACGCAGCGGTCAAAGGCATGAGGACATTGCGGGCTTGGCCGACGAGCGCTTGCGTACGCAGCGCGAGGCGA
>JBJOHS010000032.1:0-8671 GCA_046047535.1 Pseudomonadota bacterium | reverse complement strand
CGCGTACCGCTCAAGCAGTCGTGCGTCGAGCCTTTCCTCAAGTTCTTTAAGCCTCGCGCTAGCGGCTGCGAGCGCCAGATGACACTGAGACGCTGCCCGCGTAATTGAGCCGGTCTGGGCTACAGCAAGCAGGAGTCGCAGGCTGAGGAAGTCAACGCGTTGCGGATTAATAGACGCTCGCGTCTCGGAAAGGGCCCGTGGGGTTCGCCCCGATATGGACTTACTCGCCATGACTTCCTGTGCGCCGCAGTAGGCATTCGATATAGGCCTGCCCATCCGGTGGTACTCCCGACGTCTGCGCAGTGTGCAGCATGGCCCCCAGGCATTCCATCGCGTGATGCATGGCCTCGTGGCGGTCGTCGAGTCTCTGGGTGAGCCGCACCAATGCCTGACGCACGCCTTGCGGCTGGTCGATAGAGGCCTGCTCTTCTAGAGCAAGATGCATAGCGAGATGCAAAAAGGGATTGGTCTGGCCGCGGCTTACCGACCAGTCTTGCGCGAGGGCCATCTCGCGGTCGGAGAGAAGGTCGTGATATTCAGGGTGGGCCAGTATCCAGTCTCGGGCCATGCCTTCGAGTGACGTAAGCGGTGACTGTCTCAGGGTCTTTTCCCAGACAGAGATAAAGAAGTCACGCACTTCCTCTTTGGTTGGCTGAAAGAGCATGCCTTTATTGTGCCTTTAATACGCTGGCCGGGGAGCGCATGATCGGGCGACCGACGAGCGTTGCGAATGCCGCGAGGAGGAGACCGGTCATGGGCTAGACCGGCCAGAGTTCAAAACAATGACTCGCGCCCCTACCCCTCAGAGTCAGGTACCGGCGTCTTCTGCCTAAAGTCGCAGAGTTCGGCAATCCCACAGCGCCAACACTCTGGCTTCCGCGCTTTACAGACATAGCGGCCATGCAAGATGAGCCAGTGATGGGCATTCTGAAGAAACGCTTTGGGTACCAGCCGATTGAGACGATCCTCAACCTCCCGCACAGTCTTACCGCAGGCAATGCCCGTGCGATTTGAGACCCGAAAAATGTGGGTGTCCACGGCGATCGTTGGCCAGCCAAAGGCCGTATTGAGGACGACATTGGCCGTCTTGCGTCCCACGCCAGGAAGAGCCTCAAGCGCTTCTCGGCTCTCTGGAACTTGGCTCCCATACTGCTTCGCGAGGATTCGGCAGGTCTCGATCAGGTGTTTGGCCTTTGTTCGATAGAGGCCAATAGAGGAAATATAGGGTGTGAGCCGACGTTCGCCCAAGGCTGCAATGGCCTCCGGGGTATTGGCAACGGGAAAGAGTCTGCGGGTTGCAGCGTTGACTGAGATATCGGTTGCCTGGGCCGAAAGGAGCACGGCAACCAGTAATTCAAAGGGTGTTTGGTACTCCAGTTCGGTGGTGGGAGACGGGTTGGCCTCAGCAAGCTTGCCAAAGATGCGGTGTCTCTTCTCTGCGTTCATGGTCTGGCCCAGTGCTATTGGGTCGTCCCCGCGTCAGACGCCAGGCGTCGCCGCGCCGCTCGCGCCCGCGCTGCCTGCAAGATCGCTTCTTGTCTGCGGACCCTTTTTGTCTCGGATTCAGTCTGATGGTCTGCCTCTTCAGAGGCTCGGCCTGAATCGGAGAGTCGTAACACATGTCTCTCAAAACGCTTGTGGGCCCTATTGGCGCGCGTCTCATTCCAGGTGATTGGGGGTGTAGGCAGGACCATGGTGATGCAGTCAACGGGACAGGGCGGCAGGCAGAGGGCACAGCCGGTGCAGTCCTCCGTAATCACTTGATGCATAAATTTAAAGGCACCGACGATGGCATCGACAGGACAGGCCGATATGCAGAGGGTGCATCCGATGCAGCGCTCTTCATCGATCCTTGCGATTTCTACAGGGCCCTCTATGCCGCAGCTCGGGTCCAGGGGAAGTACGGGCGAACCCGTGAGGCGGGCGAGTTTTTCGATGCCTGCCTGTCCGCCTGGGGGGCAGCGATTAATGGGCGCCTCCCCACTCGCGATCGCCTCCGCATAGGGACGGCATGCCGGGTAGCCGCAACGCTGGCACTGTGTCTGAGGCAGTATCGCGTCGATGGACGCCGCCAGAAGTTTCCGGGGGAGCAGGCCCTCAGGCGTCTCCGGCGCCAGCCCTGACAGGTCGTTCGGCTCTGCCGCCTCTGGTTCTGGCCTCTGCGGCGCTTGGGGAGGATGAGGTGCCATGTTTCTGGATGAATTCTGTAATCTTTGGCGCCACAAGCGTGCGCCACCGCTTTCCACTAAATATTCCATAATGGCCTGCACCCGGCACCTCATAGTGGTCGTGACGGTCGGGCGTGATGCTGCTGCAGAGCCGATGGGCGGCCTTGGTCTGGCCTATGCCTGAGATATCGTCGAGCTCGCCTTCAATGGTAAGCAGGGCAGTCTTTCGAATGTCCGAGGGACGGACTCTGCTGCCTTCCACATCCCAGAGGCCGCGTGGCAGAAGGTGTTCTTGAAAGACCGTACGAATAGTCTCTAAATAGAAATCAGCGGAGAGGTCAAGCACGGCGTTGTACTCGTCGTAGAACTCCCGGTGGCCCTCCGCACTCTGCTCGTCGCCAATCAGCAGGTGCTCAAAATAGTCGTAGTGCGAGGTGGCATGGCGGCTAGGGTTCATCGCGATAAAGCCTGCGTACTGAAGAAAGCCGGGGTAGACCTTGCGAAGGTAGCCAGGGTAACGCTGAGGCACCGTGTAAATCATATTCCGCTCAAACCACTTGAAGCTATTTTTCGTGGCGAGATTATTGACCGCTGTCGGGCACTCGCGGGTATCAATAGGGCCGCCCATCATAATCATGGTGCTGGGCTGACTGGGTTCATCGGCACTGGCCATAAGAGAGACTGCGGCAAGCACAGGCACGGTAGGCTGGCAGACCGAAATGACATTGAGACCAGGACCAAGAGTGCGGATAAAGTCGCGCACATAGAAGACATAGTCGTGCAGATGGAAGTCACCTTCGACCAGGGGCACCATGCGCGCATCAATCCAGTCGGTAATGTAGACATCATGCTCCGAGAGTAGTCGACGCACCGTGTCGCGCAGCAGCGTTGCGTGGTGCCCAGACATGGGCGCAACGACCAGGACCTTATGGCCAGGCTGCTTCATTGCTTTTCCTGAGGCCGCTAAGGTCTTCTCGAAGTGCACGAGTCGGCAGAACGGTCGCTCGGCCTCTGACTGCACACTGATTGAGACCCGGCCTTCGGGGGTGTCGACCTCAGAGATCTTCCATTCGGGCTTCTCGTAGGCCTTACCAATTCTGTGGGTAAGGTCAAGAGAGGCTGCAATCCGCTTCGACAGCGGCGTATAGGTAAGAGGGCTGTAGGGATTCGTATAGAGCTGAGACGCAGCCTGTGCCCATTGGGACAGAGGATGCAAAAATGCGCGTTGAAGTTCGTGAAGTTGATAAAGCACGGGTGGCCCCCAAGCCTAATTTTTTTGGTTATAGCAGACCATAACAGAGGTCTATTGGTTTTTACCAGTAATTTTCGGTGGCGATTTGTCCGGGACGCGTTGAACGCGCCGAGACAAACCCCCGCAGCTTGAGCGCAGCACGGGTATCGGTCACCATCGCTGGGTTGCCGCAGAGCATGATCTTGGATCGTTCTCGGCTCAGCGCACAGCGGCAGGTTGCTTCCAGTTCCCCGGTGGCGATAAGCCTGGGTATCCGATCGTGGAGCCAGTGGCCTTGGCCGCGCGCAGAGCCGTTGCCGCGAAAACGGGTCACGACGGGCTGATAGTGGAGCTTATCGGCCCAGGCGCCGAAGATCTCATGATCTTTCAGGCCAGTGATCGTGTCTCGGTAGGCGAGTTCTTCCGGCTGCCGCACACTGTGCACCAATAGGAGTCTATCGAACGACTCCCAGGTAAGCGGGTCGCTCAGTAGTGATAGAAAAGGCGCCAGCCCAGTGCCAGAACTCAACATCCAGAGGTCACCCTCGAGGGCAAAGCGTTCCAGAGTTAAAAAGCCATGGTTCTGTCGCTCCATCCAGAGACTGTCACCGACAGACAATGCGCTAAGGCGCGAGGTGAAGGCACCGCCGGGCACCACGATCGAGTAATACTCAAGATAGGGGTCGTAGGGGCCGGAGACAATCGAGTAGGCACGCCAGACCCAGTCTGCTGCCTCGTCTGGACGCGTCGGGCCGATTCCGAGGCGGGCAAACTGGCCCGGCGTGAATCGAAAGCCTTCGGGCCGTTCGGTACGAAAAGAAAATAAATGGTCGGTGTGCGCCCAGACCTGGGTCACACGGACAGCAACCTTATCGCTCAAGCAGATGCCGCTTGTCTTTCACCTTCGCCCATTCATCGGCATCGGCAGGGTGGGGCTCCAGCCGTGTGATGCTCGGCCAGGCGCGGGCGAGATCGGCATTGATCTGAATGAAGTCTTTCTGCCCATCCGGAACGTCTTCTTCTGCATAGATCGCATTAACCGGGCACTCCGGTATGCAGACCGCGCAGTCGATGCACTCGTCCGGATCAATCACCAGGAAATTGGGTCCTTTACGAAAACAATCGACGGGGCAGACATCAACACAGTCCGTGTAGCGGCACTTGATACAGGATTCGGTTACGACGTGGGTCATGGCAAGGCGTCTTTGCAAAAAGAAAAATCGGTTTCTGGTGAATAATGCCAATATAAAAAAGTGTAGCGCAAGGATCCCTCCCTATGGACACGCAGCAGAGTAGAGACAAGATATTGGCCCGCATTCGGGCCCTACAGGGCCATGCGTCGGGTCTTCGTCAGAAAGAGCTTGGCGCTGCACAGGCCTATCTGGCGTATCACCCGGAAGGTCCCCAGCCCCGTATAGAGGGCGACCTCGTCGACCACTTTGAGGCGCAGTCTCGTCGACTCTCAGCCAGCGTGGCACGGCTGCCTCGGCGCGATCTGGTACCGGCGGAGGTGTCCCGTTATCTGAAGGCAGAGGGAATCGTGCCAGAGGCAATCTGCTGGCCGTCGCTCCTCTCGCTAGACTGGTCTTCAGCGGGCCTTTCGGTGGAGGGGCGTCCTCCGGTGCGTGATGCGCCCAAACCCGATCTCGTGGGTATCACCGGCTGCTTTGCCGCGATCGCGGAGACGGGAACCCTGGCTATGGTCTCGGGGCCTGAATCGCCCGCCTCCATGACATTGCTGCCAGAGACCCATATCGCCCTTGTTCCGGTGACCCGCATCTGTCCCTACATGGAGGATGTCTTCGTCCGGCTACGCGGTGAGCGCGGCAGCCTGCCTCGTGCTCTGAATTTTATTTCTGGCCCGTCTCGCACGGCCGATATCGAGCAGACCCTGGTCTTGGGGGCCCACGGCCCCTATCGAGTACACGTAATTATTTTGGAGAATGAATGATGTCTCGCCCCCGCCTCTTGGTCACCCGTCGTATTTATCCTGATGTGCTTGCGCGTCTGACAGACGTGTTCGACGTGTCACACAACCAGGAGACGGATACGCCGCGGTCAAAGCAGGAACTACAGTCGTTGATTGGTGCGGTGGACTACCTCTTTTGCACCGTTGCAGACCGCATCGATGCCGATATTCTCGCGGCTGCAAAGAATCTCAAGATGATTGCCACCGGTGCCGTCGGTACGAATAACATAGATCTTGCTGCCTGCCGGGCGCGGGGAATTCCCGTATCGAATACGCCGGATGTCCTTACCGAGACCACTGCGGATTTCGGCTGGGCGCTGATTATGGCTACCGCCCGCCGTATCGGTGAGGGAGAGCGGTACGTGCGCGGTGGGCATTGGAAGGGCTGGGCCTTTGACCAGCTCACCGGGGTTGATGTACACGGCAGTACCCTGGGCATCATCGGTATGGGACGCATCGGTGCGGCGATAGCCCGTAGGGCGCAGGGCTTTAATATGCAGGTGCTTTATCACAACCGTTCTCGCGCCGCGCAGGAAGAGGGGGCGCGTTATGTCGATAAACAGACTCTGCTGACGTCGGCCGATTTCGTCATTCTCGTGGTGCCTTATTCCGACCAGACTCATCACCTCATTGCCGCAGCCGATCTCGCCCTGATGAAGCCCACCGCCTGCCTGATTAATATTGCTCGGGGAGGGGTGGTCAATGACGCCGACCTTCTCGCGGCGCTAGAAGCCAAGACGATTCGCGCCGCAGGTCTGGATGTCTTTGAAAACGAGCCCGCGCTCCTGCCAGGGTTCTGCAATCTGGATAATGTCGTCTTGGCGCCCCATATTGCGAGCTCCACTCGGGCGACGCGGGGAGCCATGAATCATTTGGCAGCAGATAACCTGCTAGCCCACGTAGCGGGCCTTGCCTTGAAGACGCCGGTGACTTGACGGTATAATCGCGCGTTTTTCCCTTGCCACACTCACGTAAGTAGTCACGTACTTTTTGGGGTGGCTTTAACCATAAGGCAAAAGGAGTGCTACGCAGATGCGTCACTATGAAGTGGTATTTATTGTTCATCCAGATCAGAGCGAGCAGGTTCCCGCCATGATCGAAAGATATTCCGCGATTGTCAGCAGCCAGGGCGGCAAGGTTCATCGCCTAGAAGATTGGGGCCGCCGTCAACTTGCTTACCCGATTGAGAAGCTCGCAAAGGCCCACTATGTGCTTATGAACATCGAGTGTGGGCAGACAGAGCTTGGGGAGTTGGAGCATGCGTTCCGCTTTAATGATGCAGTGCTGCGTCATCTCGTCGTAAAGATGAAGAAGGCGGAGCTCGGTCCTTCCCCAATGATCAAGGTGATCCAGCGCGAAGAAGCACGTAAAGTTGCTGCTGAAACGGTAGCGGCCTAAGGACAGCGGCGCATCATTCTGAGCGCTGCGCTTGTGGTGAACCGGCTCTCCCTAGCGGCGAGTCTCGCCGACAAGAAGCCTCTTCGGTATAGCCCTTCTGGAGCCGCGGTCTTGGAATGCACGATCTGGCACGAGTCACAGGTGAGACAGGCATCTTCTGAGCGAAAGCTCTCCTTTCTCGCCCCGGTAAAGGCCATTGGGCCAATCGCCGAGCAGCTGGCGGTTCAGCCGCTCGGGCAGGCCCTCAAGCTCTCCGGATTTGTCGCCCCCCGTGCCGCCGCGCGAAGCCGATCAGAGGCGGCCGCCCGTCCTGTCGCTGGTCTTATTTTTCACGTAACAGAATTTGAAATTGGAGCGTAATCATGGCTTTTGGTAAGAAACCTTTTGATAAGAAGAAACCTCGTCGGCCGGCACAGTCGGCACTCTTTAAGCGTAAGCGCGTCTGTCGTTTTACCGCGGACAAGGTTGAGCAGATTGACTACAAAGATATCGATACGCTGAAAGACTTCGTTACAGAGACGGGTAAGGTAATTCCTGCACGAATCACTGGAACGAGCGCGCGTTATCAGCGTCAGCTCACCACTGCCATCAAGCGTGCACGGTTTCTCGCGCTGCTTGCCTTCACCGACAACCATTAATTTAGGAGCCAGACATGCAAGTGATTCTTCTGGACAAGGTCGCCAATCTTGGAGCCCTCGGTGAAGTGGTTCGGGTGAAGGATGGCTATGCCCGTAATTTTTTGATTCCCCAGGGAATGGCCCGCAGAGCGACGCAGGCAGCCATTGCCGAGTTTGAGGCACGTCGGGCAGAGCTTGAAAAGGCTGCTGCGGCTAAGCTCGCAGAGGCGCAGGCCCTTGCCGCAAAGATCTCCGGCCTTGTGGTAGAGATTCGTCAGAAGGCGGGCGTTGACGGTCGACTCTTTGGCTCGGTAACCAACTTTGATATTGCCGAAGTCCTTCAGGCTAAGGGCCTTGGTGTTGCCAAGGCTCAGATTCGTATGCCCAATGGCCCCCTGAAGGCGGTTGGTGAGTTTGGGCTTGAGGTGGCGCCACATACCGACGTTGTGACCAACATCACGGTACGCGTCGTGGGTGAGGCGGCCTAACGAGCCCATTGTTGTTTTGCCATGGCGGTTGATCCTACCGCTTCGCTTCGGCTGCCCCCGCATTCGGCTCAGGCGGAGGCAGCCGTTCTTGGCGGATTGCTGATTGACAACGCCGCCTGGGATCGCATCGGCGATCTGATTCGGCCCGATGACTTCTATCGTGCGGACCATCGTATGGTCTTCGCGGCAATTTCCCGGCTCATCGATCAGGCCAAACCGGCCGATGTGGTTACCGTTTTCGAGTTGCTCCAGCAGCTTGGTCAGTCAGAGGAAGTGGGCGGGCTGCCATACCTCAATAGTCTCGCCCAGGAGACCCCCTCAGCAGCCAACATTCGTCGCTATGCTGAGATCGTTCGTGATCGCGCTATCCTTCGTCAGCTCGTGGGCGTCAGCGACGAGATTGCTACCACGGCACTCAATCCAGAGGGGCGGGAGACCCGTCAGATCCTCGATGAGGCAGAGACCAAGATTTTTCGTATTGGGGAGGAGGGCGCCCGGGGTCGCCAGGGGGTTGTCTCTTTCGATCAGCTGGTCAAAACGGTTGCCCGCCGTATCGATGAACTCGCCAATAACCCGAATCCTTCAGATGTCACTGGCGTCCCCTCTGGCTTTCTCGACCTTGATCAGAAGACTGCCGGTATGCATGGGGGTGACCTTATTATTGTGGCGGGTCGGCCGAGCATGGGGAAGACCTCTTTCGCCCTGAATATTGGCGAGCATGTGGCGATTGATCAGGGGCTTCCGATTATTGTGTTTAGCATGGAGATGGGTGCAGAGCAGCTCGCCCTGCGGATGATCTG
>JBJOHS010000031.1:0-23368 GCA_046047535.1 Pseudomonadota bacterium | reverse complement strand
CCCGTGAGGCTTGACCCTATAACCCTGTTGATGAATCCAATGATTCTTGACGTGCTTTTGAAGCAATGTCGATTCAATCCATCTCAAAAACTGACAATCTGTCTTACGGACAGGTTGTACGAAGACCATGTTGTTATACAAGTTACGCCTGACGACCATAGCGAGGTGGAACCACCCCTTCCCATCCCGAACAGGACCGTGAAACGCCTTTGCGCCGATGATAGTGATCACTCGATTGTGAAAGTAGGGCATCGTCAGGCTATCCCACAAAAAAGCCCCAGTCAGCGACTGGGGCTTTTTCATTTCATGCGCCCGGCTAGACATATGCGCGGTCCACTTCGCTTACTCACCACGGATTCACAACGAGTGTTTAGCCCACGCGCGACCCACGTTGTCGGCGACTGAACACCAGCAGCGCGATCCCCAGCAGCACCATGGGCAGTATTGAGCTCACATTCAGGCGCTCCCAGCCTTGTGTGGTAACGAGGGCCCCTGAGCCTAAAGAACTTAGACCCATGGTAAAAAATACCCAGAAGTTCAGCGCACCTTGGGCCTTGTCCTTTTCCTCAGCCCGGTAGCTTGAGAGTCCCAGTGTCGTACTGGCGGTGAAGAGAAAATTCCAACCCACTCCCAGAACGAAGAGTGCGATTGTGAACTGATGTAAGTCGGTACCCGACAACGCAATCCCTATACAAAGGAGATTCAGCAGCACCCCAACAAACATAATCGGTAAGGCCCCAAACCGCTTAATCAGATGCCCGGTAAAAAATCCGGGTGCAAACATGCCAATAACATGCCACTGCAGAACAAACGCGGCATCGCTAAAAGGCAGACCACACACCTGCATCGCAAGCGGTGTCGCCGCCATGAGCAGATTCATTACACCGTAGCCAACCGACGCGCCGAGCGCCGAGACTATAAAAACCGGCTGACGCATGATGAGGCCTAATGGCCGGGCGGTCGCTTCCGCCGCACTCGAAACGCTCTGCCCCTTAGCCGAGGTTTCCGCCGCAACCGCATTGGCGGGCTTCTCCGACCCCGCTCCAGCGGCGGTGGCAGCGATAGAAGTCGGTGGGCTGAAATCAATGCGTGCCATAACAAGTGCGGCTATAAGCCCTACGACGATCAGCGAAAGATACGACCCGGCAAAGGGCACATCAAAAAGGTTGCGCGTATACGAGGCCATATTCGGCCCGAGCACGGCGCCAAAAAGGCCACCCGCCAACACCCAGCTCACTGCCTTCTCCTTCAGTGCGGGCGGGGCAATCTCTGCAGCCGCGAACCGATAGAGCTGGGCATTGGCCTGGTAATAGCCCGCAATGAATGTGGCAGCCACCAGCAACCAGAACTCCCGCATCCAGGCTGCAACAAAACACAGCGCGGACGAGCCGATTGCGACAAAAATCGCCGACTGAAATGCCTTCTGTCGACCCCACCGCTTCTGTGTTCGTGCGACCAAACCCGTCGCTGCGGCGCTCCCCACCACATAGCCCATGATGGGCAGCGTGGCCAGCCATCCAAAAGGAGACATTGAGAACCCCACCAACCCATTAATCGCGATGAATGTAATGTTGTTGGTGAGGAATAGACCCTGACACAGGGCAAGAAGCAGTAGGTTACGTTGCATAGTGATCGATCATAGCCGAGGAGAGATACCCCGTAGGGTACCCAGAGAACTGAACATACCGTAACGCTCGACAAAATCACCGGGTAAACCCGCGTCCCCCGAAAACCGCTAGCGAAAGCAGCACCCCTCTGGCGATAATCAGCCTCATAAAAAACTCGGACAGGCGGCTAGACCGCCAGGACCGAAAAAAGGGAGGAGAACATCATGAGCGACCAGGCAATTGGCCCACTACGGTACCTACACCTTCGTTATTGGCCATGGTGGGGAACAGCACTCCTGGCAGCCCTTGGGCACCTGGTCTCACCGCTCCTATCCATCATCGGGCTCGTCCTTTTTTATCTGGGGGTGCGCGACGTTACCCAGTCCGCACAGGCAGTACGCCGAAACTACCCGGTAACCGGCCGGCTGCGCTACGCCTTGGAATCCATTCGACCCGAGATCCGTCAGTACTTCATTGAGAGTGACGCGGAGAAGCTCCCGTTCTCGCGCAAGCAGCGTGCCCTCGTCTACGCCCGCGCCAAGGTACAAAACGACAAATCCGGATTCGGCACCATCGAGGACCTCTACACCCCAGATAGCCAATGGCTCGCACACTCTATGAGCCCTATCTATGTCGACCCGAAAATCCTGCGGGTTACGGTGGGAGGCCCTGAGTGCCGACAGCCGTACTCCATTTCTGTCTTCAATATTTCCGCGATGAGCTTTGGCTCCCTCTCGGCCAATGCCATCCTGGCCTTAAACAAGGGCGCAAAACTTGGGGGCTTTGCCCACGACACCGGTGAGGGAAGTATGTCGGTTCATCACCGCCGCCATGGTGGCGACCTCATCTGGGAAATCGGCTCAGGCTATTTTGGCTGCCGCGATGCCGAGGGCCAATTTGACCCTGCGCGATTTGCCGAGCAGGCAAAAGATCCCCAGGTAAAGATGATCGAGATCAAAATCTCTCAGGGCGCAAAGCCCGGGCATGGCGGCGTTCTGCCCGCCGCAAAGGTAAATGCAGAAATCGCCGAGGCACGTGGCGTACCGATGGGCCAAGACTGTGTGTCGCCAGCCCACCACTCGGCTTTTTCTACACCCAAGGAGCTCATGGCCTTTATTCAGACGCTCCGCATGCTGTCAGATGGAAAGCCCGTAGGGTTCAAGCTCTGTGTGGGGCAGGTGCACGAGTGGTTTGGCCTGGTGAAGGCCATGCAGCAGACCGGCGTCACCCCCGACTTCATCGTCGTCGATGGATCGGAAGGCGGTACGGGTGCAGCGCCGGTGGAATTTGCGGACCACATGGGCATGCCGCTGCGGGATGGCCTAAGGCTCGTCCACATGACCCTCGTGGGTGCCGGCCTGAGAGACCAGATTCGGCTCGGCGCCTCGGGAAAAATCACATCGGCATTCGACCTTGCCCGCTGCATGGCTCTGGGGGCCGATTGGTGCAATTCCGCCCGCGGGTTTATGTTTGCGCTAGGCTGCATTCAGTCGAGAAGTTGCCACACCGACCACTGTCCCACAGGAGTGGCAACGCAGGACCCGCTGCGTCAGAAGGCCTTGGTGGTAGAAGACAAGGCCACTCGTGTCTATAACTTCCACACCAACACCTTAAAGAACCTCGCCGAGATGATGGGCGCGGCGGGCCTGGAGCACACCCGCCAGATCAGCTCTGACCTGATTATGGTTCGGGATAAAACCGGAGCCGCGGTACCGCTACGGTCCTCAATTCTCAATATTCCCCGCGATGCGCTGCGGTCGGATAACGCCAAAGACCCCGATGGCGGAGGGCTTGAGGCGCTCCCAGAACCCTTTCGGAGTCACTGGGCTGCGGCCAGCGCCGAGCGCTTCGGGCCGCTGCCAAGGTCTGTCTAGAAGTTAAGAAGCAAGTCGCATCGAGGGTGCCGAGCTACGGCCCTCGAGCATGTTGGGCACGGTTGACCAGGCGTTCTGAATTTCAGCCATCAGTCCGTAGATTTCTTGCAATGCGGCAAGATCATTGTGCAGATTTACATGGAGGAGCCGGCGCGTTACGTAGCCATACAGCTCATCGAGGTTCTTGGCAATCTCCCCGCCCGACTCAAAGTTCAGAGCGCTCTGCAGTCCGAGTACGATCTTGCCAGCGCGGGCGAGGCTACGTGACTTCTCCTCTATTGCGCCGCGGGTGATCTGTCCCTCCGCTGCACGAAGGCTCTCGATAAGCCCGTCGAATAACATCTGGATGAGCTGTACGCTATCGGCGGTAGCAACCCCCGTGGAGACCTTGACTTCACCGTAGCTGTCGATTCCTCGTTTCATCGGGCGCATATCTTTGTCCTTTATTCCTGTGAGCGGTTTTAACGACTTACAGTCAATGAATCGGTGGGTTTCGGGAGATCTTTAGCCGCCCCTCCAACGGCAGGGGAGGCCGATGGGGATCAATGCATGCAGCGAAAACGGCCGATGACAGTCAACACCGACAAAAGGCCAACAGGTACGGTGCAGGCTAGAGCACACTAGGAAAGGCGTGAAGCGTCGCTTGCGTCTAGGCCTCGTGGGAGGGGGAGGCCCGACCACGTTCCATGAGGTCTGCGGTCTGGCCCTCGCGTGGGGTGATGCGCAGCCCGCAGGCCTACCGCGAACCTAGGCGCACGCAGACCGTAGACTAGGCGACTGCCTCTGCCGGTTCGGCGGCCTTCGCCTTAGCGCCAGCGGCGGGCTGCGACCCCTGCGGCTGCGCAGCCATCTCTAGCTGCAAGGGCTCCCCAGGATCGCCGATGGAAATCGGAACAAGCTTGGCAGGAAGCGGCTCGGAAAGTCGCAGATCGGTTCGGGCGCAGAGCGCCTCAATGGTCTCAGAGAGATTGCCCTGAATCGCCTCCCGTGGGGCGGCATCTGTGGCTGTGGCCGAATCAAACCCCGCGCGATAAATCGTATCGGCGTGCTGCTGGGGAATCCATGAAATCACGGTACCACGAAGCCCCGTTACCTTGCGCTTATTGGACGCCATCTTTGCTTTGCCCTGGCGACCATCCTCAAGGCCCTCTGCAAAGAGCTCTTCAATGTGCTTGGTAAGAATGACGTGATAGCGGGGCTTAAGCTCACCGACCTTAGCCTCGTCAACATCGGGCAGGGGCTTACCGGTCATTGCATCCCAGAGCCGCTTACCGACGAGATTGCCAAACGATGCATCAGGCTGCTCTTCTGCGGTCAGCGGAATCGGGGCGCCATCCGTACCGTCTTCATCGGCCAGAGCCTTTGCGGCATCTACCTTGTCGTCTGGCTTCGCAGGCTCGGGTTCCTCAGGCTCCTCTTCAATCTCCGGAACGATCGCCCGATGCACGCCGCGCACCTGATCCACGATGAGGATCATGAGCAGCATGATCACCGCCAACATAGCCAAAATCGAGAAGAGAAGGATTGAATTCATAGCTTTGGGGTTCGACGCAGCCGAATGAATCTTTAGACGTTACGAAAAGAGGCGGTCATACCGCTAAGGGGCATGGGATGCGCCACCAGCGTCTTGCGACCCGTCACCACCATGCGCACCACCGCCTTCTCCAGATTCCCCGCCGAGTTCTCCGCCGCCTTCTGCGAGCTCCTCGCGTAGAAAACTCAGGGCTTGAATCGGCGGCTCTAGATGGATGTCTTCCGAAATCTTGTCTGCCACCGCCTGCGCCAGTTCAATGGCCTGCTCGGCAGAGACTTCTTCTAGCTGAAAGGCAGCCCCAATCTTAAAGACTTCTTCTGCGTATTCCAGCGGAATATAGGCGAGGATCTCTCCGTTCACAGACTTAATCGTTTGAAACGATGTGGCCGTCGGAGGCTTTGGCTTCTCGTCGCCTGCAGCAAGGGCCATCATGCTGCGTTCGGTGTGATCGGCGGTCTTTTCCGCGCCCTCAATAAATGTCTTGTCGAGCACCGCCCGGCAACGCAGACCGACCCTAATACGGGCAGCCACTTCGGGCCGAGTATCACCCGTGGCGTTGCAGGCCTTCTCATACTCCTGCTTGGCCTTGAGCATCTCCTCTTTTTTTTCGCCACCAAAGAGCTTACCAAGCATGAGCAGACTCGCGAGTAAAAGAAAGGAAGGGGGGGCGTGGCCCTAATGTGCTATGCAGCATCGGCAAACCCCAGGGATTTTCTAAGCTTTTTGATATTGGCAGAAAGAATCTGACTGACGCGTGACTCCGTGACATTGAGCGTCATCCCAATCTCCTTGAGATTGAGCTCTTCCTGGTAATAAAGCGCCATGACCAGACGGTCACGCTCAGGCAGCGCCTCAATGGCCGCAACAAGAGCCTGCATAAACTCAGACTCTTCCACCTGTGCCTCCGGCTGACTTGAGCTGGCATCGGGCACGGCCAAGGCCTGCTCGGCAACGTCTTCCAGATAGACCGTATGAAACTGTGCAGCACGACGACGCTCATCCTGAAAGTCGTCGATCTCTTTACCCATGGAGGCGGCTACTTCCGCCTGCGAGGGTTCACGCCCGAGTGTGGCCGAAAGGGCCCTGGCCTCTTCGGCATGCTGCTTGTTGATTGCCACAGCAGATCGCGGCAGATTCGACATACGACGGACTTCATCGATAATCGCGCCTCGAACCCGACTATGGGCAAAGTGCTCGAAGGGCACCCCCTTGGCGAGGTCATACGACTTTGCCGCTTCGATGAGCCCAATAGTGCCGACCTGCACAAGTTCATCGAGATCCATAAACGAGGCCAGACGAGGCCGCAGATGCAGGGCAACCCGCTTTACCAGGTTGAGATGGGAGAGCACCATGCCCTCGATGTCTTTCTCAGGCTGTTGATAGGGGTTGGCAACTCTCATGGCTGGCTCCGCATAAACAAAGACCTAGGGGCTAAGCGAGTTGCCGCTCTATAAAGAAAGAGAGCCCGCCGAGGCTGCCTTCAATCGGGGGTAACTGGCAGAGTTCGTCGGCAAGGGCACGGAAGTTACGGCTTGCAATACTCCCCGGGGCGGCGGCCACCAGGGGCTTGTGCTGCCTGAGCGAGGTGAGCACCATGTCATCGGCCTGAATAGAGCCGAGATAGTGCAGAGGCTGCCCAAGAAAACGCAGGGCCACATCTTGAATGCGCTTGTAGAGCTGTTCACCTGCTGCCTGGCTCTCGACCATGTTCGGCACAAGCGTGATTTGTTCCGCAGCGCCCTCTTGTGCAAGGACTTTAATCGTGCCGTAGGCATCAGCAATACTAGAGGGCTCGTCGCGTACGACGATGAGCCGGCGCTGTACGGCCCGCATAAAGGTCATGACCTGGGGTGAGATACCCGCCGCAATGTCAACGATTAGAAAATCGAGATCGTCTTCGATCTCACTGAAGGCCTGCACAATAGCTGCCGACTCGCGGGCATTGAGTGCAGCCATGTCGAGCAGGCCCGAACCGCCAGGAATGAGGCGTACGCCATGGGGGGTTGTGGTAACCACTTCTTGCAGCGTCTTTTTTCCCGAGAGTACATGGCTCATATTGAACTCGGCCCGATGGCCCAGGGCGATCTGGGCATTTGCCAGGCCGAGATCTGCATCAAAGAGGAGAACTTTTTTGCCTTTTGCCGCTAGCGCGACTGCCAGGTTGACAGAGACGGTTGTCTTACCGACCCCGCCTTTTCCGCTGGCAACACCAATGACTTCGGGCTTGGATGAATTTTTCATGGGGAGCGTCTCTTTTTACCTTTCCGCCTTGGGCGCCAGTCGGGCCTGTGTAGGCCGAAAGGGCTCACCCATTGTAGCGGCAGAAGGGTCATCCAAGTCCGTCAGCGCCTGGGTGTCTTGTGCAAATTGGTCTCGCAGCTGACTGATCGCGAGCCTGGCCAATATCGAGGCATTCATCGGCGTGCTTGATTGTGTTCCAGGGCCGTTAGCAGCCTCTGAATGGAAGGGTACGGGGTGTTGTCCTAGGGCCTGAATAAGCCCCCACGACTGGCAGGCCTCATCGACCTTTGTCACGATAAGGCTCGCCCATGACTGCAGGGAAAGAAGACGGCTGGCATGGGCAGCTGTTGTGTCTGCGGGCAAGACCAGATGAAACTGGGCCGACGGCAGCTGACTGCAGAGCCTCTCGGCATGACTCGCAAGGGCGACACCCGGGGTGTCGACAATTACACACTGGCGATCACCAAGTTCCTGGCGCATCTGGCTGAGAAGCCCGGCGTCATGTATCCGAAAGCAGTCGACCCCGAGCTTGGCACAGGCCATCTGAATCTGGGCCCAGGCACCGAGACGGCTATCGCTCCAGCTAATTACCGCCACCGCTTCGCTACCCCAGGCTTCTATGGCCTGCTGCGCTAGCCGGGCAACCGTCTGCGTCTTTCCCGCGCCGGAGGGCCCGAGCACGACGTGTATGCCCTGAAGCGGCCCGCTGATCTGGGGGCTCGACAGGCCCGCCTTAATAATTTCTTCGGCCTTCTTTAAAGCGCCGTCGACACTGGATTCGTTCTGTACCTCTTCAATCAGCAGTGCCCGCATCGCCATAGAGGCGCCAAGACCCTCCAGAAGCCCGTCCATCTGCTGGCCTAGCGGGGTGAGTCCTGCCTGGGCCCAGGGCCCCATGCGCTGCTGAAGACGAATCTCCCGGCGCAGGACGGCCATCTCCTGGCGCACCAGGTCGACGATCTCTCGCGCCCGAAGTCGGTCGCGATCATCAGCCTCTGCTGTGTCGGATTCGGCCCGGGCTGCCCGTAGCTCTGGGCTGCTGGAGGGTCTCTGCACCGCACCTCTCTTTTTTGACTGGCTCGAGCGGGGCATGTCTGATGCGGATGTCTTATTGGTCGCGCCATGGCCAAAGGCCTGGCCAAAGACCGCATCAAAGCCCTCTGGCTGATGCACCTTCGGGGAGATTGGTTTGAAGGACTCTGGCTGCAGATCTTCGGGAGCGAAGACCCGCGCGGCGCCGGCGGTAGCGCCTGTCGCCCGCACCACAGTGGGCGTGGTCTCTTCAGGCAAGGCCGCATAGGGATCGAACTTCGGCTCGAGATCCACCGCCACAATCACCTCGGTCTGGCCATTGACCTGCTCGTGAGACACCACCAGGGCCTCTGCCCCGTAGAGGCTCACCGCCTTTTCGGTGGCGGCCCGCAGATCTTTGGCAAGTATCCGTTTTAATTCCATCACGCTCTCCTTAGGCGCTTCTTATCTCTGATCTAAAGCAAGCATTAGGCCACCCGCTCACGAATCTCGACCGTCTCTATGACCTTGACGGACTGGTCGTCTGGGATCTCGGAATACGACATCACTGTCAGCCCTTCGACACGGTGCCGCGCCGCCCGAGACAGCCAGGGGCGCAAGACCGGCGAGACCACGAGCACGGCATTGTTTCCCGCGTCCTCGACCTTCTTTGTGCTCTCGCGCAGTGCGCGGAAGAGCCCTTCGGCCAGGCCCGGTTCCAGAACAATGTTGGAGAGGTCGCCCCGATGCTGCTGCACGACGTTATGCAGCATCTGCTCGAGCGCGGGGTCGAGGGTCATCACGGGCAGGGTGTCTTGACCGTCGAGGAGAGACTGCACAATCATTCGGCCTAGCCGGGGGCGCACGAGACCCGTGAGCTCGTACGGATCTTGGGTCTTGGCGCAGGCGTCCGATAAGGCCTCCATAATTGAGCGCATGTCGCGAATCGAGACGCCTTCTTCCAACAGGTTTTGCAGTACCCGTGTAACAGCACCGAGCTGAAGCTTGGCGGGCACCAGGTCTTCCACCAGCTTGGGAAACTTCGCCGCTAGCTTGTCGAGCAGCTGCTGGGTCTCGTCGCGGCTTAAGAGTTCAGCCGCACTCTCGCGCAGAATCTTATTGAGGTGGGTCGCAATGGCGGTTGCTGCGTCAACGACGGTATAGCCCAGGGTACGGGCATAGTCCCGCTGCGAAGGGTCGATCCAGACGGCGTCGAGGCCGAAGGCGGGTTCTTTGGTGGGAATGCCCTCTAGAGTGCCATAGACCTGGCCTGGGCTAATGGCCAGCTCACGCCCAACCTTCGCCTCCCCTTTGCCACGCACCACGCCGTTAATGATGATGGTGTAACTATCGGGGTCAAGCGTCAGTGAATCACGAATACGCACGGGCTGCACCAGATAGCCAAGCTCGGCCGACAATTTCTTCCGAACTCCCTTCACCCGGGTCATCAGCTGGCCGCCCGTCTCTACGTTGACCAGTGGAATCAGGCCATAGCCAATTTCCAGGCCAATGACATCAACGGTATCGAGATCGTCCCAGTCGAGTTCCTTGGGCGCATTGGGATCTTCTCCGCCGGCCGCAATAATCTCTTCGGGGCTCTTTGGCCGTTCGTCTTCATAGCGCTGTCGCAAGACCAGGGTGGCTATACCTGCAGCACAGCCTGCCAGCGCAAGAAACACAATGGTCGGCATGCCTGGAACCACGCCCAGAATGGCAAGAATCGCGGCGGAGATATACAAGGCCGAGGGGCTGGAGAGCTGGCTTTTGGCCTGCTCTGTCATCGACTCTGCGGTGGTCACGCGCGTTACCACAATGGCAGTGGCCAGAGACAAGAAGAGGGCGGGAATCTGGGCTACCAGCCCATCGCCGATGGTCAGCAGCACATAGGTTTCTCCTGCCTCTTTTACCGAGAGGTCGTGCTGGGCGACCCCTACGATCATGCCCCCAATGATGTTAATCAGCAGAATAATGAGGCCAGCTACGGCATCGCCCCGCACAAACTTCGAGGCGCCGTCCATGGAGCCAAAGAGGTCAGCCTCTTGGGCAATTTCTTCACGCCTGCGCTTGGCGGTCTCCTGGTCGATAACGCCTGCGTTGAGGTCTGCGTCAATCGCCATCTGTTTTCCGGGCATGGCGTCTAGAATGAAACGGGCCGACACTTCCGAGACGCGGCCCGCGCCCTTAGTGATCACCATGAAGTTGATGATGATCAGAATGGCAAAGACGATGATCCCGACAAAGTAGTTGCCCGCAATAACAAACTCGCCAAAAGCCTGGATGACCTTGCCTGCCGCGTCTGCCCCCGTATGGCCTTCTATAAGAACGACCCGTGTCGATGCCACGTTGAGCGCCAGGCGCAACATCGTGGTGAGCAGCAGGATGGCCGGAAAAGACGAAAACTCTAGCGGCCGCGTGATGCCAATAGACACCATGATCACGATCAGACTGATTAAGATGTTGAACGTGAAGAGAATGTCGAGCAGCCAGGCCGGAAGCGGTAGCACCAGCATGCTCATGATCAAGAGCACCAGGAAGGGAATGCCTAGCCCTGTAGCGTCGATCTTTGCAATGGTTTGTCGCAAGTTCGACAAACTCAGTGTGGCCATGGCCCGCTCCGATTCATTTTTTCTTTTAAAATCATTAAATTAATTTTCAGTTCGATAGACTTCGTGTGGACTAAAAAGCAATCGGCATGCCATAGCCGCCGGTGCCACCGTCTTTCCCCCCGATCGGCCATCTCCTGCCGCATAGGAGCGCCAAATAGGGGATTTATGGGGGCTTTTGACTTGGTCTGAAATTTGCTGAATTTCCGACATGTGTAATGAGGCGACGAACGACGCGCCTCATTTACGGTCTGAATAGGTTCCAAGAACAGGTCCAAGGTATGCGCCCGACACCCATAGAATCGCCTTCACTTTTCACTGCCCTGGAGCCGCCGCCTCCGCCGGCCCCGTCGGCTGACCGGCCGCGAGAGACCACGCCCAACGATCCGCGCGCCGCGCGTTTTGGGCAGCTCTTTGCCCGTGTCTTTGGTGAACAGACGCGGCAACCCCTTGCCCCTCCTGTATCAACGGCGCCAGTTGCCTCCCCGCCAGTGGGCCGCGCCACCGGCGAGGTCTCGGCCGCCGATACCGAGGACCATGAGACGTCTCCTGAAGGTCTGCGCGCGATGAAGATTGGCGACAGCACTGAAATTATTACGGCTGGGCCGCCGCCAGCCGATGAGGATCTGCTGCGATTCGCCCGCGATACGGCCTTAGATGAGGGGTCGGTTGCTGCATTGTTGCGCCATGCGCGGCTTGTTGACGGGGCGGGCCTTGCCTCAGCAGGTGTGGAGGGCGAGAAAGGTGAGGGAGGTGAAAAAGGTGTTGGGGGTGCGGAAGGAACGGAGGGCGGGGCGGTAGCCGGCGTCAAACAAAAGGGGGCCAAGGAGTTACCGACGCTTCCTTTACTTCATACCGCCCAAGAGGCCCTCATTCTGAGCGGCAAAGAGGGTCTTATTGCTGCACGCGGGGCCGATATCGCACCTACCATAACGCCCCCCGAGGGCTCTCTTCAGACGGGCCTGTTCGCTGCAGGTTCGGCACCGGGCGGCGCAGAAGCCGGTAAAGCCGGTGCAGCCGGTACAGCTGGTGCAGTCGATAAGGCAGCGGCTGCCCGTGCGGCGGTCAGCCTGCCCGCGGCTTTGCAAAGGCCAGCCTCCCCCGAGGCTGGGTTCTCCGTTTCGCTCGCCTCGGGTGGCCTTTCCTCCGACCTGGCCACGAACCGGTGGATGCAGTCTCGCGCAGGATTTAGTGAGGGGGCGGGCGGCGCGGCTGGGGCATCGGCTGCCTCCGCTGAGGGGTTCGAAGGGGTTGCTGACACCACGGCTGAGGGGTCGATCAATACTACCGAGATCGATGCCAAGTCGATCGGTACCGCAAAATTTGACTTCGAAGCCCTACGGCTTCGCCTGGGGCCAGAAGACCAGTCGATCAAGGATCGACTGATAAAGATTCTCGGCCCTGAGGCTGCGCGCGCTGCAGAATCAGGCCTGGAGCCTGAGGCTGCTCGGCTTGAGTCGATCAGTCTGATGGAGTCGCTGATTGACCTGCCTGACCTGCAGACGATGCCCGACCGAACCATCGATGGGCTGTTGGGCGAGTCTGATGGGCTTGCAACCATGATGGGTGGTGGGTCCACGGCATCGGGGCAGGGCGGAGGCGATGGTGCGCGCCCCGACCCTAATGCCAGTGGCCAGGCCGGGCAGTCGCGCATACTCCCGCAACAGATCATGCAGAGGTTCGGTGAACTTCTCTCCCAACGACTGCTTCAGCAAGTCACCCAGGGAAACTGGCGGGTGGAATTAGACCTTGAGCCCGGCGATCTGGGGTCGATACGTATAGAACTCGAGATGCGTAAAGGCGAAATCGAGGCGTCCATTAAGGCGACCCAGGCCAGTACACGAGATCTGCTGCAGGAGAGTCTGCCGCGGCTTAAGGAGGCGCTAGAGCGTAGTGGCATGGACGTTGCTTCGCTTTCGGTTGGTCAGCAAGACCGTCGGCAATCGGGCGGGCAGTCCCCATCAGGGCGGCAGTCCTCCGGCGGTCAGGGCCCTGGTAACGATGCCCCGTCGGAGACGGGCGTGTCGATGACCACGGCAGCGGTGCGTGACGATGGACGACTCGATGTCTGGGTCTAACTGATTTCAAGGAAGGAAGGACGATGGCAGACGAACAGGCACCAGAAGAGGGAAAAAAGAAGAAGGGCCCTCTATTGATGATCATCATTTTGGTGGTGGTCATTCTGCTTCTTGTTGTGGGTGCCGTGGTCGGCACCTTGGCCGTCACTGGCTTTTTCAGTAAGCCTGATGAGGCCACAGTTGAAGAGATCTTGAAAAAGGCCGAAGAAGAGAAAGCCGCTGCCGAGGGTGGGGCTGAGGGTGAGGCCTCGGGTGAGCCCAAGCTCGGTCCAGATGGTAAGCCCCTTCCAAACTATAAGGAGACACCCGCTGGCCCTGAGAAGCAGTTAAAGACCCAGGCCGAGGTAACCAAGTTTGAGAGCCGGTATAAAGAAATGAGCCGTCCTCTGCTGGCCAATGTGGCGGGCTCTCGCAAGGTGATGTCGGTGACGCTTGCCATCATGACCCATTACGACGACCGTGTGCTGGGCAATATGGACAAGCACGAGTTTGCTCTGCGGTCAGCGGCCCTCGACGTCTTGCGTCAGGTGACGGAGGCCGAGATCGAAAAGCCCACCTTCCGGATTGAGCTGGCCGAGAAGCTTAGGCTCGCCCTCAATGCCGTGCTCGAACGTTATGAGGATTTCGGCGGCATCGAGCAGGTCCTCTTTACCGAGTTCATTGTTCAGTAAATTGTCGGCCTACCGTACGCCTACTTCCGACCATACTTATACGAGATACTTGCAATGTCCACAGGCCTGTTAAGCGAAGAAGAGCTCGCCGCACTCCAAGAGGGGGTTGACGACGGCTCTATCGCGGTTGACACCGGCTACAACACACGAGTCCGCGTGCGTAAGCACGATCTCGCAAGCGAGGACAGCACCCTCGGCATTAATGTGGGCGCCATTGAGATGATCAATGAGCGACTGCTGCGGTTGTTTCGTCTGGGGCTAGTAGAGGTCTTACGCTCCACACCAAAAATAGCGCCACTGAAGTCGGAGATCGTTCGTTATGGCGACTATCTCAAGATGTTAAAGGCGCCGCTCTCGGTCAACATGATTCGTATGAATCCGCTCCGCGGATTCTCTCTGGTGGTCATCGAGCCGCAGGTAATTTTCAGTTCACTCGATGTCTTTTTTGGCGGATTTGGCGCTGCAAGTACCAAAGGGCCTCTTCCCCCAACCCGGCTCTTCACGCCCACCGAGTCGCGGGTGATTAGCATCATTCTTGATATCTTTTACCGGGCGCTCAAAGACGCCTGGTCTCCCGTTTTAAAGCTCGACATCGAGCAGGCCAACTCGGAGATCAATCCCCAGTTTGCCCAGATCGCCGATGAAAATGATCTGGTGGTCTTGAGCCGATTCGAAATCGACAATTCCAAAGACACCTTTATTGATCTTGTGCATCCGTATGCGTCCTTAAAGCCCATCCGCGATGTCTTGCGCAGCAGGGTTCAGACGGGTGATGGCAACGAGAGTTCAGAGCGGGCCTGGCATGCCGAACTCAAAGACGCTGCCCATGAGGCCCCCCTCGAGCTGCAGGTGCTCTTGGGCCATGTGCCCACAACTTTACACACACTACAAAATCTGCGGGTCGGCGATGTTCTCTACTTTAAGAAGCCCGAGTCGGCCCGCGTCAATATCGCCGATATTGCCGTCTATGATGCCGATGTGGGCGTTGTTGATACGCAGATGGCCATCCAAATTAAGCATGCCCTGAATGTCACGGGCCAAATAGAAACCCACTAGGAAACGCGATCATGGAAAACACCGCAGAAGTGCAAGACCTGCCAGAGGGCGAAGACGGTGCTACGGGGGCCGAGCGCGGCCAGATTAACCCAGAGGTGTTACAGAACATCCCTGTAACGATCTCTATCGAAGTGGGTCGCGCATCGCTCAAGATACGAGACCTGCTGCGCCTGTCGCAGGGCAGCGTGGTTGAACTTGATCGTCTCGCGGGGGAGCCCCTCGACCTGCTGGTAAACAATACAGTCGTTGCCCAGGGGGAGATTGTGCTCGTTAATGATCGCTATGGCATTCGGCTCACCCGTGTGGTGCCCGCCGCGGAGCGTCTTAAGCAGTTGTAATACAGGGAGTTTTTTTCCGTCAGGTGTCGTTGGCCTGATTGTTGCTGAAGTAGGTGCAACAACCAAACCAGACGACGGGCAGCCGACACCATGACATCCTCACTTTCTTCCGGTCTTGACTGGATAGGCCTGGCAAGCAGCTTTTTGCTGGTGCTGGGCCTTCTGGCCCTTCTGCTTTTTGCCCTCAAGCGCATGCAGGGCCTGTCTGGTGGGCCCGGGGGGCAGCGTCAGATTCAGCATATTGAGACCCTGACCGCAGGTACCCGTCAAAAGATTGTCCTGTTGCGGGTTAAAGACCGCGAAATTCTTCTCGGCGTCTCGGCGCAGCAGATTACGGCCCTTGCCGAGTGGTCAGAGCCCAGTGCTTCCGGACCCTCTTCGCGACCCACCTACACCGCCCCGAACCTGCGTTCGGGTCCAGGGTCTGCATCTACTTCCTCTGGCGTTACCGCCACGACCACGGCCGCTAAGGCCACGGCTGCGGTATCGGGGCAATCCTCCGGAGTGACGGACCCCGTGTACGACCCCGTGTCTACGCGGGTCCCACGCTTTGCCGCAGACCCCCGATCGGGCACAGCCCCCACCGGTGCACTCTCTTTTGCGGCTGTCTTGGAGCATGCCCGTATGCCGCCAAGTCTTGTGCATTTCTTCAAACGGAAGGCCTAGTCATGCAGACGCTACCTAGGCTCCAGAAGACACTGCTTGGCCTTCTGCTGATGGGCATGCCTACCTGGGTGCTGGCCCAGGGGCTGCCTGCGATAACGGTGCAGGGAGGGCGCTACAGTCTCACGCTTGAGCTGTTGGCCCTGCTAACGGTTCTCACCCTCATACCGTCTCTTGTTTTGATGATGACCTCATTTGTACGCATCATCATCGTAATGTCGATTCTGCGTCAGGCTCTGGGCACAGCCAGTACACCGCCAAATCAGGTGCTTGTGGGGCTGTCTCTTTTTCTCACGATCTTCATCATGTCGCCCATCCTCACCCAGGTCTGGGAGACGGGCATTCAGCCATATCTGCAGCAGACCCTTCCCTTTGATGAGGCGTTAGCCAATGTACGTGCACCGATTCATGCCTTCATGATCAGCCAGACCCGTGAAGACGATCTCGCCATGTTCTTAGAGATTGCACGGCAGGAGGTCACCGGCGGCCCTGAGACAGTGCCTTTTGCAACCCTGGTGCCCGCCTTTCTCACCTCGGAACTCAAGAGCGCTTTCACTATTGGGTTTTTGATCTACATCCCGTTCGTGGTACTTGATCTGGTGGTCGCCAGCGTATTGATGTCCATGGGAATGATGATGATCTCGCCCATGATGATTTCGATGCCTTTCAAGCTCATGCTCTTTGTGTTGGTCGATGGCTGGAGTCTGATCATGGGCTCCATGGCGTCGAGCTTTGTGAACCCTTAGCCATCCGCTTTCACTTTCTGCGCGATCGCTCCGAACCCCTCTCGTAAAAAAGGATCCCCTCTATGGATACCGCCGCTGTCGTTGATCTTGCCAGGCACACGCTCTACATCACCATGCTTGTCTCCCTGCCGCTTTTGGGCATTGCCCTGGGCGTAGGCCTTCTGGTCGGTATCTTTCAGGCAGCCACCTCCATTAATGAGATGACCTTAAGCTTCATTCCCAAGCTCGTGGCCGTGGGCATTGCGCTGGCCATCTTTGGTGGATGGCAGATCAATACCATCGTGGAATTTACAAGGTCTGTCTTCCAGCGCATTCCGGCACTCTTTGGCTAAGTTGGCCTGAGCGATACGCCCTGATACCCCGCCCTATCGATCACCCCCGAGCCCTTAGCCCCCATGGTCACCCCCGCCTCTTCGCTGCTGGTTGCCGATATTGTTGAGCGGTTCGTGGTCTTGCTCTGGCCGATGATTCGTATCTCGGCCCTTCTGATGACGGCCCCGGTGCTCTCGTTAGATGCGGTAACGGTGCGGATTCGTGTGGTACTGGCTTTCGCGCTGACCTGGCTGATTTATCCCCTGATGGAATGGCCGAGTCTCGACCCCACAACACCGGCAGGGCTCATCGAAGTCTTTAATCAGGTGGCGATCGGGGCCTTGATGGGCCTCATGCTGCAGGTGGCTATGGCGGCCGTGGTTGTAGGGGGCCAGACGATCGCCGCAACGATGGGGCTGGCGATGGCCAACATGATGGACCCCAACCTCGGTAATGTGCCCGTCATTGCCCAGTTTCTGGTCATCATGGCAAGCCTCATCTTTCTGGGCCTTGGGGGGCACGCCCTTCTTCTGCAGTTACTGCTTGAGAGCTTTCGGCTATTACCGATTGGCCAGAGCCTCTTAAGTCTCGATGCTATGGGCAGTCTCATCGCCTGGTCGTCGATGATGTTTGTGGGTGGGGTGCTCTTGGCCCTACCGATTCTGGTGATTTTGCTTACGGTCAATATTGGCCTGGGCGTAGTCACGCGCGCCGCACCGACCCTTAATATTTTTGCTGTTGGCTTTCCGGCGATGATCATCGCGGGCTTTCTGATTCTCTACGCAGGTATGAACTCGATTGCCGCGCGTATGCAGTGGCTCTGGTCGTCTGCCTTTGATCAGATTCGAATGATTCTTGGGCTGCAATAAATGGGTGACCAAGATTCTGATTTAGAAAAGACCGAAGAACCTACCGCACGAAAACTCGAAAAGGCGCGTGAGGAAGGGCAGATTGCCCGGTCAAAGGAGCTTCCCGCCGCCGCCGAACTAGTCATTATTCTGGCGGTATTGCTTCTCGCCGGAGCCTGGTTCTTAAGCAACATCACCCAGAACTTCTCCGCGGGCTTTCGTTTCGACTTCCGTAGCCTTGATACCCCGATGCTTCTGCCCGGCATTCTTGCGCGCGCAATGTTTTATGCCTTTCTCATCATCACGCCGATTTTTGCTGTGAGCTTTGCGGTGGCAATTCTTTCTTCCACAGTCACCGGTGGATTTAATTTCACCTGGAAGGGCCTGGAGCCGAAGTTCAGCAAGTTAAGCCCCGTGGCCGGCATCAAGCGCATGTTTGGGCTTAACGCCTTGGTTGAATTGGGCAAGGCTATTTTGAAGTTCTTCGTCGTAGCCGTTGCCCTCTATTTTGTGATCTCTCTGCAGATCCACGATTTTATGACGCTTGCCGACATGGCCCTTGAGCCTGCCCTGGCCCGGGCTGCCGAGCTTATTGGCATTTCCTCCTTAATTGTGGCCTGCACACTCATTCTTATTGCATTGATTGATGTGCCCTACCAGAAGCATGAGTTTAATGAGCGTATGAAGATGACCAAGCAGGAGGTCAAGGATGAGATGAAGGATGTCGAGGGACGTCCAGAGGTGAAGCAACGCATCCGTCGGCGCCAGATGGAGATGGCGGCAAACCGTATGATGCAGAAGGTGAAGGACGCTGATGTCGTCATTACCAACCCTGAGCACTTCTCGGTTGCGTTGTCCTATGACCCCAATGGCGATGAGGCGCCCATTGTGCTGGCGATGGGGGTCGACGAACTGGCCTTCCGGATCCGCGAGGAGGCGAAGAAGCACGGCATTGAGATCTTTGCGGCACCACCTCTAGCCCGTGCCCTGTACTTCACCTCCCAGGTTGACCAGCCAATTCACCATGAGTTGTACTATGCGGTGGCGCAGGTAATTGCGTATGTCTTTAATATAAACACCGCGAGCCCCGATGGTTCCGTCCCGCAGAAACCCCGTCCGGAGGTTCCGGAGTCCATGCAGTTCGATGTCAACGGGAGACCCAGCGTGGTTCAGTGATAGTTCAGTAATCTTTGCCTGAGGATGCCTTGACCACCGACAGCCCACTCTCTTCATCGCCCCCGACCGCCAATATCTTTATCCGTCCGGGAGATCAGGCCCGGCTTGACCGACTCGTGCGTGCGGTGTCCGAGGAGGCAACCAGCGTGGCCCTGGTCTCCGACAGCGATGCGGTACTCGACCACTATGGTCGGATGCTCGCCGAAGAGCTTCGTTCTACCGCCAAGGTGGCTGTAGAAATCTATTCCCCCGACAGCACCGACGCCTTGATGGATCGGTTTAACCGCATTCTTGCAAGCATGTCGGTCTCGGAGGCCCTTAAGGCCCAGGGCTCAACCGCCCCCGCTCGCCTGCTGCTTGTCTATGATGGCCGCGCCACTGGCGTGCGAGAGATGCAGCTGCTTGCCCGTCTATTAAAAGACTTTCCTGGCGCCAACACCCGCGTTGCCCTGCTTCTGCATTCGCATGCTGAAGCGGGCAAAAAGATTGATGCCTTTGGAAAACGCATGGTGCGCTGGGATGTGCAGCGCCCGAGCCTCGAGGAGGCGCAGGCGCTCCTTGCGTCCGCTACCGCCCAGGGCCAGGGACAAGAGGCTCAGGCGTTACTTGCCTACATTGGCGACCAAGACGAAGCAAGCCGTACCATGCAGGACACCCTGCGAGTCCTTGCCCGGGCTGATGAGGCCCTTTCCAGTCCGCCCCCCACCGTACCAACTACGCCCGCCACCTCTGCGGCCGAGGCGAGTCTCCGGTCGGCCGTTGAGGGTAAGACAACGGCCGACTCCACCCTGGCGGGCTTGGCTGCACGTGCTGCGCGGCCCGAACCTGGGTTTCAGGCGTCCGCAGAACCCCCGCTGCAGGTTGACCCCGCCCTGGCCGCGGCCGCGCTGGCGGCCGCCCGACCCAAGAAGCGTATGCCGACAATTCTTTTGGTGGCGCTTGCGGCTCTGGCAGCCTCTGCAGCGCTTACCTTCTGGCAACGCCTCCCAGAGGAGACCGTGCGCCAGACCAAGGATGCGCCCGTGGTGGCTGCCGCCGAGCCTTCCCCCGCTTCATCGCCCGCAGGCGGGGAGACGGGGCTTGCCCCTGCCCCCGCACCAGCACCAGCACCCGGCGTTGGGTCAGCGGCTGGGCCAGCCGTAGAACCAACAGTAGCCTCGCCTCAAGCCTCACCACCAGCCCCACCTCCCGTCCCACCGAAGGGCCTGGTGGGTCCGGTACCGGTACCCGAAGACGCAGACCCTGCGGCACGTCTCGCTGCGAAGGCGGCCCCGGCTGCAGCACCCACGCCCTTGAAGCCGCCCGCCGCAGCGCCTAGCCCCCCGCCAGAGGCCCCGGCCTCGACGAAGGGTGGGCGGCCAGCCCCTGCCAACAGCCCTACAGAGATAAAGACGATTCCTGCAGGGTTCTATGTTCAGCATATGTCCTCTGGCGAACGCGAGGTCGTTGAGACCTTTTGGCGGCGGAATCCCTCGCTGCGTCAGGCACGTCTAGTAGAGCTCACGCGTATCGGCGCAGAGGGGCCGAACTTTGTCTTGCTCTCTGGGCCCTTTTCCACAATCGCTCAGGCCCGTAGATTCATGAATCGCCCCGGCCTGCCGAAAGATATGTGGGTGCGTGAGGCATCAAAGATTCGCCCCCTGCTACCCACAGTCCGCTAGTGTCCTGGCCCTGCTGACTGACTACCCTATATAGGATGCATGACATGGATGACCCGAACGCTCCTGCCCCAGTCGTACCCCCTGCCGGGTCAGCCGATGCGGGCGGGTCTGCTAACCCAGGTGGCCCGGCGGGCGCCCCAAAGGGCCTCAAGCGCCGACTACGATGGAGTACCCGGGGCGGAGAAATTATTCGCTCGGAGGGGCCCCATGAGGTCTCGGTGGCAGACGGTACCGCCAATGCCACCGGTAGGGTCGCCATTCCTCAGAGCGAGGAGGCCCGTGCCGCTGGCGGAGACCGCATCGCCTATGGGCCAAAGCGTGTTGTGGGCGTATCCAGCAGAGACCGATTTGAGACGGGTAAGGCCCAAGGCGCTGGACCCAGAGACCGATTCGAGACCGCCCCTGAAATGGGCGCAGGCCCCGCGGATCGGTTTGAAGGCGGCAGCGTGGAGGCCTTGCGCGACCGCTACGCGGCCGTACCGAGCTCAGAGAGCCCCTCCTATGGGGGTGGCCAGGGCCCGGTGGTTGGCGCTGAACAGCTTAAGGACCGCTTCGCTGGGGGCCCCGCCGCTCCTGGGTTCCGAGACCGTATGCACGGAGGCGGGCAGCCGGGCGAGCCTACCGCCAGGACAGAAGGCCCGACGCTGGACCCCACGGCATTTAATGACTTCTATGTGGGAGGGCCGGGCTCTCAGGCGGTGGCACCCGCCAGAGAGGGTCCGCAGATCGGTACGAGCCTGCAAGACAGAAACCTTGCTGGGCAGGCCGGGGCTGGTTTTCAAGACAGAATGCAGGGTGGTCAGGGGCCAGAAGCCCGAGAGGATCGCTATGCCGGGGCAGGCGATGCCACGGGCCCCTCAGACCGCTATGCCGAGGTTCCCGGCGGGGGGGTAGAGCGTGATCGTCTTGACCTCCCTGAGGGCGTCCAGACCCATAGCCCAGACCCCCATCGGGGAACCCGTAAGCCCACCCGGGTGGACGAACTCCTGCGCCAGGTGCCCAAGCCGGTTTTTCAGCCCGTAGAAATCTTTAAGAACATTGAAGGCTTATCGCAAAGAATGACTGGAATTCGTTCAGAAACTGCCGATATACGAAGAAAGCTGTCTCCGGCTTTATCGGCGACGGTCTCTGACGATCCATCAAGAAAGGTAAGCCAATGGCTGAAGAGAAAAATTCCGAAGTAGCCTCCGAGCCCTCTGAGCAGGAGGGTCCGGCAGAAGATGCGCCTCTGGCCGATGCGCTTGAGGAGGCGATTGCCAGTGAGCCGATCGATCCTGAGCTTGTAGAGGAACTCAAGGCCGCCGAGGCGGACTTTCGGGCGGCCGAGAAGGCCCACCTGGAGGCCCGTCGTCAGGCCGAGCAGGCTGCCGAGCAGCTTCAGCAGATTATTTCTACGGTGTTAGATGCAGCTGAGGTGGCCAATAAGGCCGCAAGCTCTGCCTCGTTAAGTCATAAGTCTTTGAGCGACGCCACGCTGCGTATTACCAAAGGCACCGTGCGTGGCACGAAGATGTCTGGCGCGTTGCTTGGCGTCTCTTCGGTCTTTATTCTGGGCGCTGCAGGGGTCTTTGCCGCAATGAGTGTGCAGCTCGGCAGCAAGGTTAATCAGGCCGACCTACTTATGGTGAAGATGGGAACGCAGCTCATCGAGTTTCGTGACAACCTCGCACAGGTGCGCACCGCCAATCAAGACCTCATGGTGATGGCCCAGCGCAATGACGAGCTCGCAAAGACCTACCAGCAGATTGCAGCCCGGGTTGATGAGCTTGCCGCCAGCATTAAGGCCCAAGATGAAGTACAGGCCAAGCGGGCCAAAGAAGATGCTGTACGGTTTGCAGAACTTGCCAAGCCCAAGCCCGCACAGCCCAATCCTCAGATCGAAGAGCTGCTCAAGCAGGTTCGGGCACTCGATGGCCAGATCAAGGCCCAGTCGAAGGCCCTGGCAGAGACCTCTAACAAGCTTGCTACGGTCACCAAAGAAGTCTCAGGCGTTACCAAGCAGGTTGCCTTAGTCAATGGTGATGTGAAGCAGCTTCAGACGGTGGGAAGCAACGTAACCAATCTTAAGCGTCAACTCGAGGCCCTTATTGCCCTGGAGCAGCAGCGGTATCGTGAGACTATTCAAGAGTCGACCCGCAAGAATCAGGCGGAGGCTATGGTGGCCTTTCCGAAGCGTGATGCGGGCGCGCCAGAGGCTACGACCAGACCGGTTCTCTCAAATTAAGTGCTGAGTAAGGTCTAAAGAAAGGGCGGCTGCGATGCCGCCACAATCACGCCGCCGTTACATGTCGTAACGGCGGCTTTTTTTTTGCCCGGAACTTTCAGGCGCCTTTGCATGCACGCGCTGCTCTGGGGTAGTTATATTGGGTTGGCTGGCCTTGGCATTCCTGGGCCCGTAGCGTACGAGGCTTAGCGCGCAAACAAAAAAGCTGCGGAATCCGCAGCTTTTGTCGTGACGCGACGTGCAACAAGGACTCCGCCTTGCCTCCTATCAACCATCCACAATAATCTCGATACGACGGTTGCGGGCACGGCCTTCGGCCGTATTGTTCGTATCCACCGGACGCGTATCGGCATGACCGCTCACACTGATGCGCGACATCTGTACACCGGCCCTGCTTGAGATGTAGTCTGCAACGGCGGATGATCGGGCCGCAGAGAGGTCCCAGTTCGACTTGAACCGCTCATTCATGATGACCGGCACATTGTCGGTATGCCCCTCGATCTTCACCTGACCCGTACCACTCGAAATCGTCTTGCCGACTTTTTGTAAAAGGGGCGTGAATCCTGGCTGCAGGTCGGCGCGACCGCTTACAAACGAGCCCTGTTCCGCAAGACGAATCACAATTTTCAGCCCATCGCGCATGACCTCAGCCTGGCCTGCCGCGATCTCTTTGGCGAGGTCTGCCTTAATCTGCTCAAACCGGTTGGCCACCTCAGACTCATTGG
>JBJOHS010000030.1:0-20463 GCA_046047535.1 Pseudomonadota bacterium | reverse complement strand
CATGGGGCTGACCGTCGGCGCAGTCTGGTTCGCGTTTAACCTCACCTCGCTGGCGACCTCCGAGACCGCAGAGCGCATGAAGGCTGCCACGACAGAATGGCTCGGTCCGCCCCAGCCCATTCGGGTGGCGGTTGTCTTGATCAATGAGTGTCCTTTTTCTGAGCGTGCCTTTATGGCCAAGGTAATGCCCGATGGACCCACTGCGGAATTTGTCGATGGCAAGGCATTCCTTGAGGCCCTCCCCAACCAGCGCATCAAGCTCATTGCCAATACCAAGTATCCGCAGTTCCACTATGACAGCGGCTCCTTCCCCGTTGGTCCGGAGGTGCGCCTCACTGCCAACTGCGACAACATGGAGGAACGGGCCAAGGCCATCTCTGAGAGCCTGCGTGACGCATTTAAAAAGTAAGAACAAGGAGAATCATCGTGGCCTACACCGCGGAAATCAGCCGATCTAACCCCACCGCATTTCTCTTCTTGATCGACCAGTCCGGCTCAATGGCGGACCCTGTCGGTCAGACAAAAATGTCGCGCGCGCAGTTTGTCTCCGATGCCCTCAACCGCGTGGTGGTCAACCTGATTGCACGCTGTTCAAAGGCCGAAGGCGTTCGTGACTACTTTGAGATCGGCGCTATCGGATACGGAGGCGCCCATGTCGGCAATGCCCTGAAAGGGCACTTTGAGAAGGCGAGCTTTCACCCGATCTCCGCCTTTGAACAGCACCCCCTATCCGTGGAACAACGCCGACAAAAGATACCGGATGGCGCAGGCGGTATTATTGAGCAGACGATCCAATTCCCTATCTGGTTTACGCCCCACGCCGATGGCGGCACACCGATGCGAAAGGCCATCCGTATGGCCGCAGAGGCCCTCGCCATATGGTGCGATGAGCATCCCGACTCCTACCCTCCGACCATTCTGCATGTCACCGACGGCGAACCCTCCGACGGAGATCCGGAGCCAGTCGCAGAGCAGCTTCGGCAGATCGGAACCGAAGACGGCGACGCACTGCTCTTTAACCTGCATAGCGGTCAGGGCAAGGGCGTACCGCTCAAATTTGCCGACGATGAAAACCGGGTTCTTGACCCTTACGGAAAAAGCCTTTTTCGTATGTCGAGCAGACTGCCCGATGTTGTTGCACAGGCCGCTCGAGAGAAGGGTTATCAGGTCTCCGCCGCATCTCGTGGCTTTTTCTTTAACGTCGAGCCGGTCGAAATCGTGGAATTTTTTGATATTGGAACCCGGGCCTCTTCCCAGTCGCTCATGCTCCGTTAAGAAGATCGAATGCGGATTCTCCGCAGCCTCACTATTTCCAAAGAACCAGACTACCCGGAGTCTAACGAAGACGTCTTTTTCTGGACGGCGACCGGATCAGCCTGCGCCATGAGCGACGGGGCCAGTGAGTCTTTCGACTCCCGTACCTGGGGGCGGCTGCTCTGTGAGATCTTTACCCAGACTTTCTGCTCGCCTCCGGCCCCGCCGCTCGATGACAAGAGCCTGCGAGAGATCATTGTGCAATCGCGTCAGCGGTTTCTTCGAAAGATCGCCCAGCGCCGCCTCTCATGGTCTCAACAGGCAGCCTTCGACAGAGGCAACTTTGCGAGCCTACTGGGCGTGATCGAGAGAGACGACAGGGTCGAGGTCCTCGCCATCGGTGACTCCGTAGCACTCTGGAAAGATCCCACCGGACGTATTCACAGCCATGTCCTGCAGGACACCGCGTCGTTCAAGAAAAATCCGGTGTTGCTTTCGTCCGATGCCCGAGGAGATGCAGTGGTCTTTCAGCAAGAGCGGCACCGCTGGTCGGTAAGGTCAGTCGCCAAGGCCGAGATCGCCCAATCGCGTCTCTTTCTCATGACTGATGCACTGGGCTGCTTCGCTATTGAACATGCACTCAATGGACGATGGGCCGAAATCGAGCAGGCCTTTGCCCTGCCCGATCGCGATTTTTCTTTCTGGATTAACACGTCACGGCTCAGCGGAGCGCTTCGCAAAGACGACACTACTCTGGCGATTGTGGAGCTCTCATGAAGCTGCCTAACCTTGAGCAGTATCTACGCGCCTTACAACAGCCCCTGCATCAGGTCTTCTCTGACCCTGAACTGGCCCAGGGAAAAGTCGAAACCAACGCCCTAGGAATGCCAAGGGCCCGCTCCGGAAACTTCGCACTGGTCTTCAGATTAAAGACCGCCGGGAAAGACTTTGCCGTGCGTTGCTTCACCCGGGTTTCGAAAGAAATCGCCCAGCGCTATGCCGCAATTAGCGAGGCCACACGGCTGGCCAACCATAAGCTCGGCAGAAGGCTCTTCGTCGCCTTCGACTATCAGCCCGCTGGGATGCGTGTGGAAGGCATTGATGTCCCACTGCTAAAAATGGACTGGGGAGCCGGGCAGACACTGGGGAGCTTTATTGCAAACCATTACAAGGATGTTGGACGGCTGCAGCGGCTCCGTCATGAACTACATACGCTCTGCAGAGATCTCCATGACTTAGGCATCGCCCACGGAGATATTCAGCTTGGAAACGTCCTTGTAGACCAGGACGGCGGCCGTCTTACGCTGATTGACTATGACGGCATGTTTGTTCCGCGACTGTCCGCACTGCAGGCCGCAGAGATCGGTCATATCAATTTTCAACACCCGCAGAGACGACAAGACTTTTTCAATGCCCGCCTTGATGACTTTTCATTCATTGCACTCGACCTTGCCCTACGCCTACTAGAGGCCCAGCCAACGCTCTACGAACGCACCTACAGTGATGAAGAAGGGGTCGTTTTTCGTGGGTCTGACTATGCTGACCCCCTCGCCTCACAGACCTTTGGCGTGGCGGCACGGATCTCCGGTCTTGAAAAACCCGTCAAGCAGTTTGCACTGATCTGCCTCGGCCCGATCAACCGCATACCCCCAGCAGAAGACTTCTTCAACGGCACTATTGCGCCAGGCGTACTGGCCTACACGCCCGCCACACGGGCTGATCCCGCCGCCCATAGCGATTCCAGCGCACCGCAGAAGACATCGGCCGTACCCGCGCCAGCACCCGTTTATATCGGCTCGTTTGAAGTGGTGCCTGCCGCAAACTTTGTACGCGTCTCGCGCTATGTCGGACACCGTATTGAGCTTGTCGGTAAAGTGGTCGAGGTGCGGGCGGGCAAGATGGCCTTTGCCCCCAGCCCAGCCCTGCGCCCCTACATCTATGTCGACTTCAATGCACTGGCCAGCGGCAATGTGGTGCGGGTTAAGATTCTTCCGGAGGTGCTCGAGGCAATGGGCTATGACGACGATCGGTCAATCCTGCCGAGCCCGGCCTGGATCGGGCAGTGGGTCACCGTATCAGAGGTGGTTCAGCCCATTCATTACCTCTCTCACCCCTCCTTCTCTGGGGGAATTGGTGAGGCGAGCCTCGTAGTCAACAGCCCTGCCCAGATTCGACGTATCCCCCCGGAGCAGGCCCAGTTT
Organism: Pseudomonadota bacterium; assembly: GCA_046047535.1. Classification (GTDB taxonomy): domain Bacteria; phylum Pseudomonadota; class Gammaproteobacteria; order Burkholderiales; family Burkholderiaceae_A; genus Hahnella. The sequence goes on along the minus strand of JBJOHS010000030.1, from coordinate 17,008 downwards.
AGGCTAGCCGGCAACAACCAGACAGTAAAGCAGCGGTTAAAGACCCGGGCGGTCTCTACGCGGCTTCCTCGCAATCGCAACCAACAGATTCTTGAAAACCTTAAAAAAATCTAAACCAGACCAGACCATGATCGAAAGGCGGCTTGGCGTTCTGTTCACATTGCTCTAGGCTTGGCGCTATGACAAACCTTACCCTACTCCTCGAGATTGGCTTTATTGCCAGCATCGCTCTGGTTACTGTGTTTTTCCACCTTCGGTTCGACCGATTCAGCGTTGTACACGGCCCGGAGGTTCTCACAACCATGGGGATTCTGGGCTGCTTTACTGGTATCACGGTGGCGCTCTTTAGCTTCAACCCCAACGACATACAGGCGAGTGTGCCAACCCTACTGGGCGGGATTCGCACGGCATTCTGGGCCTCTCTGGCAGGCGTGTTTGGCGCCCTTACCTTGCGGTTCGCGCAGCGATTTCGCAAGATTCGGCAAGAGGTTGAAGACGATGCACCGGCAGGCAACGCCAGCCTCAATGACGTAGTGGTGGCCCTCCAGGGGCTCAGAAAGGCGATCACAGGGCCAGAGCCACAGAGCCTGACCAACCAGATTGAGGCCGGCCGTAATCAGAGTGCAACCCAGTCTGAGGCCTTGATTACCGAGTTTCGCAGCTTCGCCCACCATATGGTTGAGAACAACCAGAAGGCGATAATCGAGGCCCTCGAGTCGGTCATTCGTGACTTCAATGACAAGCTCAGCAGCCAGTTCGGTGACAACTTTAAGCAGCTTAATCAAGCCGTTGAGCGGCTGGTGGTCTGGCAACAACAGTACAAAGAAGAGCTTGATCTCCTGCAGTCCCGACAGCGGGAGGCTGCTGGTGAACTGGCGCAGGCTGCAGCGACCCTCCAGACGATTGTTGCGAGTGCCGGACAATTCGAGAAGGTGGCGCTGGCCTTAGCCGAGCAGATTGAGTTTCTGAACAATGGACGGGACATGCTGCTAGCCCAGCAGCGGGCACTCGCCGATGTGCTGGCCCAGATGAGCAGCGTGACGCCCACATTCGCCCAAAAGACCACTGAAATGCTCAGCCAGCTCGAACAGGGGCTCGGCGCGATCCGGGACAAAATTATTGATATTTCCGGGCAGATGGCGGGGGAAATTCTTAAGGCCAACCAAGAGCTGCGGGGGCTGGTTGCCGGAAGCGCCAAGACCCACGAAGAGGAACTCGCCCGCGTCCAGCAGGCCATGTCTCGGGCCACCGAAAATCTTGGGGTTCAGATGCAGCTGACCCAGGCAGACTTCCGCAAGCAAATCACTGAGGTAATTGGACAGGCCCAAGATGAGCTCAAGAAAGGGCTGCAGGACAACGCGCGGGTAATTAAAGAAGGCGTACTGGCGCTCGATAAAGGCCTGCAAAAGGAGCTCAACGATGCCTTGGAGGCACTCGCGGGGCAGCTTGCCGCACTGAGCAATCGCTTCGTGGAGGACTACCTTCCGCTCACCGAACGGCTGCGGGAAGTCGTTCAGATGGCCCGCAAAATTTAAGGCCGCAGTAGGACAGGCGCAGGCAGCACCACGATGGCAGAAACCTCCGGAAATAACAGCCACTGGATCCCACTGAGTGATCTGATGATGGGGCTCATGATGGTCTTCATGCTCCTAGCTGCGCTCTATATGACGCGGGTAGAGCAGACTACCACCCTCATCGTTAAAGAATATGAGGTCACCCGAGAAGATCTGCATCGGGCACTACAGAGCGAATTCGCAGAGAACTTTCAGCAGTGGGATGCGGAAATTCTGGGGGATATGACGATCCGCTTCAAAAACCCAGAAGTGCTCTTTGCGACAGGATCCGATCAGCTACGTCCGAGCTTTCAGAACATTCTGAAAGACTTCGTGCCACGCTACGTCGAGATACTCACCAACGAGAAGTTTGTGGATACGGTCAAGGAGGTGCGCATTGAAGGACATACCTCCACCTTCTGGACAGCAGCACCTTCCCGGCTTGACGCCTACTTCAAGAATATGGCGCTCTCTCAGGCACGTACCCGATCCACCCTAGAGTACGTGATGCAACTGCCAAGCGCCCGAGCCCACGAGGCATGGCTTATCGCGAGACTCACAGCCAACGGGCTGTCCTCGTCGCGGCCCATATTGTCCGAGGCGGAGAAGGTCGACGAGGCGGCCTCGCAGCGGGTGGAGTTTCGTATTGTCACCAATGCCGAAGAGCGACTCTCTCGGATTGCGCAAGGCATTTCTGCCCTCGACGCAGCCACACCATGAAGATCACAAACTTTCTGGAGCACCCGGCACTCAATCAGCTCAGGCTCTCGATGGGCGCCGAGAGTGTTGCCGCGCCACCGGTCGGCTGGCAGCCGCGGCTTCTCGATGAGGAGGCAGTCATGCGGCTTGGTCAGCCAGACCCCGCCATCCCGATTCCAATCGGCGAAGATCTTGCCCCCTCGGCCCATCGGCTCAAAACGCCGAGGGCAGTGCCCGTGCGTTACAGCCGTGATCGCGAATCGTCCAAAATCCTCAATCCTATTGGACTGCCCAAGGGGGCAATTGCCACTGACATTATTGAAGACGATCCTGCGCATCCAACACGCCAGCCATCCAGCCCCTCCCCACCACAAACTCTACCCACGACGCCTAAGAGGTCGCCCCCAATGGAGACGCAGGAGACGCAGACTGCCTCCGCACCAACGCAGGGCATGGAGTCGCATGCGCGCCGCCGCAGAAAAAACCAGTCTGTGCTCGAGGCCCTGCGCAGGCTCGAGGCAAACCCAGACGACTAAGCCGCGTCGTTCTGAGTACGGACCAGCAACAAGAGCCGCTGACCATCGAGAAAATCCATGGCCAACGAGGCCTCGGTAGAACGCACCAAAAAGTAGACAGCGATCAAGGCCAGGAGAAGCCCGTTCGCAACCTCCTGGAAATACAGAGCAGCACAGGCACCCACAAAAACGAGAAAGAAGACGCCCCCAAACATGCGTTGGTTCCGTTCATGGCGCGCGCGGATGGGGGCAATAAACGCCTCGTAAGATTCAAAGCTCATGGGACTATCGGCTGAAGCTAGGTCTTGGGACAGATTCACAGTCAGGTTTCTCCTCTCATTGGTAAAACTCCCGATTGGGATAACTAGGGTGGCATGGCACTGTAGAACAGTTTGTCCATTCTTCAGATGTCACTTTAGGAGACTGTCATGACCCTGATCCAACGTATGCTGCGGCGATCCGGCGCGCTCATTATCGCCTCTGCTGCCATGTTTGCTCTGCCCTCTGCTCAGGCCCAGCAGCAGTTTGTCAACGTCCTCACTGGTGGTCAGGCAGGCGTCTACTATCCGCTGGGCGTCGCGCTATCCCAGGTCTACGCGAAGGCCATTCCGAATGCCCGATCCACTGCCCAAGTTACCAAGGCCTCCGCTGAGAACCTTAATCTTCTCCAGGCTGGCCGTGGCGAACTCGCCTTCACCCTCGGTGATGCCCTCTCCGACGCCTGGAATGGCGTAGAAGACGCGGGATTCAAAACCAAACTCGATAAGCTTCGTGGTCTCTCAGCCACATACAACAATTACATTCAAATCGTTGCAAATGCAGACTCCGGTATTAAGAGCCTCGCAGACCTCAAGGGAAAAAGACTTTCTGTCGGAGCCGCCCGCTCTGGAACGGAGCTCAATGCCAGAGCCATATTCAGAGCAGCGGGGCTGAGCTACAAAGACCTCGACCGGGTAGAGTACTTACCCTTTGCAGAATCCGTTGAGCTCATAAAAAATCGCCAGCTCGATGCCACGCTGCAGTCGGCTGGCCTTGGGGTTGCATCAATCCGCGATCTCTCAACCGCCATCAAAATTATCGTGATTCCTATCCCCGCAGATGTCGTGGCCAAAGTGGGCGACCCGGCCTACCAGCCTGCTGTCATTCCCGCTAATACCTACACGGGGCAGACCACAGATATTGCTACCGCAGCAATTCCCAACTTTCTGGTCACCCATGCGGGAGTCTCTGACGACCTCGCCTATCAGATGACCAAGGCCCTCTACGACAACCTCGATACCCTCTATGCCGCCCATAATGCGGCAAAGGTCATTCAGCGCGCTAATGCCACGAAAGGAATGCCAGTCCCCCTACACCCGGGCGCTGCCCGTTACTACCGTGAGGTGGGCATTCTCAAATAGGCGTCTAGGGCCCGTCTATTTCGCCCCGCTGGCCCGTCAGGGAAGCGGGGCTTTTACTTTGTAGGAAATTCGCCGTGACCAACACCCCCCCTCCGGAAGGAAGTTATTTTTCTCAGAATAAGACGCGTCCCGTATTTTGGGTTGCGATAGCCTTCTGCCTCTTTCAGCTCACCATGGCCTCCTTTCATCCGCTCTCGAGCCAGGTGATTCGGGCCATCCATGTAGGCTTTCTGCTGCTGCTCATCTATCTTCTCCATCCCGCATCGGCCAAAGAGGGGGCACGAACAGCCCCCTGGTCTTGGATAGTGGGCTGGGTCGGATTTGGCCTGAGCTTTTATCACTGGATTTTTGAGGCGGATCTCACTGCGCGAGCGGGAGAGCTGGTGACGGCAGACTGGATCGTTGGGGTCATCACGATTGGGCTGGTCTTCGAGGCTGCTCGCAGGGTCATGGGCCTTGGGCTTCCCGTCATCTGTGCACTCTTCTTGGCCTACGCCCTCTTCGGGCAACACCTTCCCGGCGCACTCGCACACCGGGGCTTTGGAATCGATCAGATCGTAGGAACGCTGGGCTTCGGAACAGAAGGGATTTACGGAACCCCCACCTACGTCTCGTCGACGTATATTTTTTTGTTTATTCTCTTTGGCGCCTTTCTTGAACAGGCCGGAATGATTCGGCTCTTTACCGACTTCGCGATGGGTACCGTCGGGCACACCCGAGGCGGGCCGGCCAAGGTATCGGTAATTTCCTCTGGTCTGATGGGCACCATAAACGGCTCCGGGGTGGCCAATGTGGTTACCACGGGACAACTGACTATTCCCCTAATGAAGCAGTTTGGTTATCGTCCTGCCTTCGCAGGCGGCGTTGAGGCCACCTCCAGCATGGGGGGGCAGATCATGCCACCGGTGATGGGGGCGGTGGCCTTCATCATGGCCGAGACGATCAATGTGCCGTATATCCAGATCTGTATCGCCGCCTTAATTCCCGCCTTGCTGTACTTCGCGACCGCCTTCTGGATGGTTCACCTAGAGGCTGGACGCTGTGCTCTTCTGGGCCTTCCTAAGGCAGACTGCCCAGATCCCTTCGCGGCCATTAAGACGCGCTGGTATCTCATACTGCCCCTAGCGGGATTGGTCGGCCTGCTCTTCTCAGGATTCACGCCACTTTTCTCAGGCAGCGTTGGTCTGGCGCTCACCATCATCCTGATATTCGGGGTATGTGTTGCATCGGGCCTCCGCGGTACCGTGCTCCGTGTCGTCTTTTGGATACTTCTGGCGATTGCCTGCTCAGGATTTTTTGCCTACGGCATCGGAACCTTTTTTGTGTTGATACTGCTCCTGATAGGTATGAGCTACGCCGTTACCCAGGGGCAGGACACCCGTTCCCTGGCGCTCAAGGCTATGGTCGATGGCGCGAGGCACGCACTTCCAGTCGGAATCGCCTGTGCACTCGTAGGCGTGATCATTGGCATGATCAACCTCACTGGCGTCGCCGCGGAGGTGGGCGGTAAGGTAATAGGTATCGGGGAGAGCAGCCTTTTTCTTGCGCTCTTTCTCACGATGATTACCTGCCTGGTACTCGGTATGGGCATTCCCACCATTCCCAACTACATCATCACGAGCTCCCTGGCTGCCCCCATTCTGCTCGAACTCGGGGTACCCTTAATCGTCTCCCACATGTTCGTCTTTTACTTCGGCATCATGGCAGACCTGACCCCGCCCGTTGCCCTGGCGGCCTTCGCCGCGGCACCGATTGCGAAGGAGCGCGGCCTAAAGATCAGCCTGCAGGCCGTGCGCATTGCCATCGCCGGATTCGTGGTGCCATACATGGCTGTCTATAGCCCGGCACTGATGCTGCAGTCTGGCACCTGGCTAGACACCGCCTGGGTCGTCTTCAAGGCGCTGGTGGCGATCGGCATGTGGGGCGCGGGCACCATAGGCTTTCTCTTCGGTCCCCTTACCTGGTGGGAACGCCTCTGGGCTATCTTGGCAGCAAGCCTCCTGGTGGTGGCCTTGCCGATCACCGATGAGCTGGGCCTCGCGCTCGTAGCCCTCTTTATCGGCCGCCATCTGTGGCAGCAGCGACGCGCCGTCATGCACGGACAGTCGGCCGACTAAATAGACACGCGTGGGCGTGACACCCGCTGTCATTGGTATCTGCCTGGCGCTAGAGGCTGCCCTGCCTGGGCATTGGATAGACAGCCCACCCGCAGGACACGACCAACCGGCGGCAGCTTTATTTATTCGCAGCACCCAGTTCACCCTTAGCTGGACGCACTCCATAGAGAAACAACGCTGGGAAGAGGACTACAACGTCTTAGCGACAGACGATGATTCTGGGCGGATCTTGCTCATCCCGACGGCGGCAAGAATAAAGGGGTCAGGGGCGGGTATGGAGCCACCTGAGGATAGCCGGCTGATCGACGGCTGGTACGTCTATCGGCCTACCACGGTACCCCTTACCGCGCTGCGCCTGACCCGATCGTTTTACACAGACGACTATACGTTCTGTACAAATAACCAGTGTCGTTCGATGGCCGCTTTGCTGCCGTCGGATGGAAAGACTACCCTGCTCTGGGGCTGCAAAAAAACGCATTCGTAACAAACCCGTGACAGCATTTTTCCTGCCACAATCCGCGCATCCATGAAAAAGTATTTTTCTAAGTGGCTACCCGCTCCTGAGACGATACATTCAAGTCGCCTGCTTAAGTGGATGGGCCCTATCCTTCATCAGCCATGGCTCTGGCAGTTCAACCGCAAGACGGTTCCCAAGAGTGTCGCTATCGGCGTCTTCTGGGGTTTTATTATCCCGGTCTTTCAGAGCGTCGGTGCAGTCTTTACCGCGGTCTATTTTCGTGGAAACATCCCAGTCGCAGTGCTGAGCACTCTGGTCACTAACCCTTTTACCTATGCGCCGATTTACATCCTCGCCTACCAGGTCGGAACACTAGTGCTTGGTCAGCCAGTGGACCCCGCCTCCATGGCTGCCCTAGACGGTGGCATGCTGCCCATAGAACCCGAGCATATTTCTCAGTGGCACAAGGTGGCAGATATCGGTAAACCGTGGTTTCTCGGGCTAACCATTTTCGCGGTAGTTGGTGCGGCGGGATCTTATCTGGTGACGATCGGACTATGGCGCATTGCCGTTATTTCCCGGCTTCGGAGAAAGCGGCACCGTCCTGCTGAACACGCGAAGAGCCTGTCAGCTGCCGCCTCAGACGACCGGTCGTCAGGATCAGATAATCTTTGAGAATCTGGCCCGGTCGAGGTCACCCTGTAGGTAACGATCAAAGATCATCCCGATCGCCCGCACCAGAAACCAGCCCACCTCGGTAACACGTATACCCAACGCGTCTCGCTCCACGAGGCCATGCTCAGAGAGTTCCTCCAAGGCCTCCAGCTCACGGGAAAAATAGGTCTCGAAGTCAATGAGATAGGCAGTCTCAAAGATCTGGAACTCCAGCCGACCCTGACACATCAACGACATGATCACCGCCTTACGAATAAGATCATCGCGAGACATGGCAAGCCCGCGTACGATCGGCAGTCGGCCCTGGTCCAGTGCATCTTTGTATTCCGCAATAGTCTTGGCATTCTGGCTGTAACTGCCACCCATGCGGCCAATGGCCGAAACCCCGAGAGCAATCAAATCGCAGTCTGGCTGAGTGCTGTAGCCCTGAAAATTGCGATGGAGTCGGCCCTGCCGCTTAGCCACAGCCAAGGCATCTTCCGGCAGGGCAAAGTGGTCCATCCCCACATAGACATAGCCCGCATCAATAAAAGCGGCAATCGAGGAAGACAGCATATGCAGCTTATCGTTAGCGGTCGGAAGCTCCGCCGCAATAATGCGGCGCTGTGGCTTGAACCGCGCTGGCAGATGGGCATAGGCATAAATGGCGACGCGATCGGGCCGCAGCGCGTTAACCTGCGCAAGGGTTCGTGAAAAAGACTCGGGCGTCTGCATTGGCAGCCCGTAGATAAGATCAAGATTGACCGACTCAAACCCGATCTCGCGGGCGTCTTGCACCAATGCAACCACCTGCTCGGCCGGCTGAACCCGATGGACCGCCTTCTGGACGGTGGGGTCGAAGTCCTGCACCCCAAAGCTCAGACGATTAAAGCCAAGCCCAAAAAGGTGGCGCAGTCGTGCCTGGGAAACAGTGCGCGGATCGACCTCAATCGAATACTCGCCGCCGGGGACGACCGTAAAGTGCCTGCGAATCATCGCCATCAGGTCGGTCAGTTCCGCATCAGAAAGAAAGGTAGGGCTGCCGCCCCCAAGATGCAGCTGGCTGACCGTCTGCCCCCGGCCAAAGTGTTCGACCTGCAGGTCCACCTCGCGTGCGAGATAGTGAAGATACTCCGCGGCCCGTCCATGCTGCCGGGTCACTACCTTGTTACAGGCGCAGTAATAACAGACCGACTCACAGAAGGGAATGTGGACATAGACCGACAAAGGAAAGACCTGACCCGACCCCCTACGTTGACGTAGCGCCTGTATGTAGTCATCCTGACCAAATGCCTCGACAAACCGATCGGCTGTGGGATAGGAGGTATAGCGTGGTCCCGGGACATCATACTGGCGCAGCAGATCGCCGGAGATAAATTGGCGCACGGGAATTTCCATTTCTCAAAATCAGGTTATCGTTAGCACTCAGTCTGACGAAACTCGACCCGTCTGCCCTTGATGAAGATCAAACCATGAACGCTGTCAGCCTCAAAGTGGCCTGTTCAAGCTGTAATCTTCGAGAGCTCTGCCTTCCGGTTGGCCTCTCACAAGAGGAGCTTGGCAAGCTTGACCACCTTATTTCTGCCCGAAGAAAGATTAAGCGGGGAAGCGCCCTCTACAGCGCCGGCGATGTGTTTTCCTCTCTCTACGCGGTGCGATCAGGATTTTTTAAGACGCGAATCACTACGCCCGATGGCCGCGATCAGGTGACAGGTTTTCAGATGATGGGCGAGATTATGGGTCTCGATGGCATCGTCAACGACCGGCATTCCTGCGATGCAATTGCCCTAGAGGATGCCGAGGTCTGTGTCATGCCGTTTCATCAGGTCGAAGAACTCTCCCGCGAATTCAATTCTCTGCAGCACCATGTCCACAAGATCATGAGCCGCGAAATCGTCCGCGACCAGTCGGTAATGCTGCTACTCGGAAGCATGCGGGCCGAGGAACGGCTTGCCGCCTTTCTTCTCAACCTTGCCCAGCGACTCCATGCTCGGGGGTTTTCTAAGTCAGAGCTCGTCTTGCGAATGACCCGCGAAGAGATCGGAAATTACCTGGGTATGAAGCTTGAGACTGTTAGCCGTACCTTCTCAAAGTTTGTCGACGATGGGCTGGTCGAGGTGAAGCAGCGCTATGTCCAGATCCTCGATGCCGAGGGTCTCCGCCTTATCGTCAATCAGCCAAGCTGCAGTCGCTAGAAGGCAACGCGTTCGGCCTCAAGAAAAGCTAGGCTCGTATATTTACCGATATTGCTGTCAAACCCTGCTGTACGGCCTGCCCGTTCGCGCACCCGAGGATCCTGAAGCACTAAGGCCTTCGCCGCCGAGAGGTCCTTGCCCTCCTCTACGGCCTTCAGGCAGGTCTCCCAGATGCCCGAAAGTAAGGCGCCATAGTCATCAAGAAGCGCACGGCTCGGCCGCCCGTGGCCGGGCAGCCAGAGCTGGTCTTTTGCCCTGTGGGCATTGGCCTTCAAGCCCGCGTAGTATTTAAACGTTCCCGGATAAGAGCCGTCGTCCATGTTTGCAATTCGGTTCTGCATCGCCACATCGCCGACATGGGTAATACGGTCTTCGACGATCTCGACGGACAGGTCACAAGGGGTATGGGCCTTTCCATAAAAGTGCATCCGAAGACGGGTATCACCAAACGACAACTCTTGGCCATGCGTAACCACCCGATTAGGCGGAACAATCTTGGTGCCAAGGGTCGCCTGGTTGGTCCACTGTTCCATGAGTCGATGCCAGAGGCTTCCTTCGGCCCCCTTAACGATCTGCATGTTCTCCGCAAGTGAATAAATAGGCAGGTCAGGTCCATAGGCCTTCGCAAATGCATGGTTACCAAGCCAGTGATCACCGTGGTAGTGAGAATTAAAGACCGCCACCACAGGCTTGGGTGTGACCGTCTTAATCATGCGCAATGCCATTTCGCCGATCTGTAGGGACCCCCCACTGTCGAGGACAACGACCCCAACCTGGGTCACCACAAAGGTGATGTTCGACATCACCCCCTTATTTTCTGGTGTGGGAAAGCCATCCTTAGAGTAAATGTAATAAACCCGCTCAGAGAGGCGTTCGGGAAGAATATCTGGCACCTCTGGTCCACGAATAAAGTCGTCCACCGAGTCTGCAAAGGCCCGTACCGGGGGAATAAAACCAACGGCTGCCAGGCCAAGGCCCGCCCCACCCATGCCAAGACCGAGGCTCAGCCCCAGGCCCTGCCCAAGCAGTTTTCGTCTTCCAGAACCCCGCATACCCTCCCCCCCTCTTCTTCCCTCTTTTTCTTATTACGCCTCTAGACCTCAACCCCTATCAGCCAGGCAACCAGCGAAAAACTAAAAAATGAAATTACCGTGGTTACTAGAATAATCCGAGCGATACGACTATTGTCTGCGCCGAACCGCTCCGCCAGCAAGGAGACATTGCTTGCCGATGGCAGTGCAGCACACAAGACCATGACCGCCAGGGCGAAGGGGTCAGGGCCCATTCCAACAAGGTTCAGACCAAGGCCAAGCCCCCAGATCATGACAGGATGGAGCAGGAGCTTGAGGACCACCACGTCTAGATACGGCTGGTGCCGAAAGTCGGCCCGCTGGGCATATACAGCGGAGCGCCAAAGAACCGCACCGATGGTAAACAAGGCAACCGGCGAGGCTGCGTTGCTCAGAAGCCCGACCAGCTTCTCAAGGGGCCCAAAGAGATAGATGCCCAGCCAGGAAGACACCGCACCGACCACGATGGCAATAGGCATCGGATTGCGGGCAATGGCCTTGAGCGAAGACCGCAGTGTCATCCAGGCGCCACCCTTATGGTCAGATTCTGACAAGGCCAGGCAGCCCGAGGAGACCAGAATCATGTCAATCGCAATCATCAAAATCACCGGGCCGGCCGCATCGGGGCCCATCATGGTCACCAACAGCGGAACGCCGATAAAGCCTGCGTTGGGAAAGGCAGCGGTGATCGCCCCAAAGGCGCCATCTTTTGTAGAGAGTCGATTGCGCCTGGCCAGCATTACCGAGACAGCTACCAGGATAACCGCAGAAACCCCATAAACCGCAGCCACTCGGGGATCTACTAATTTTTCAAAGGGCGTCTTCGCCCCAAATTCGAATAACATGCACGGCAGGGCAAAATAGAGCACAAAGCTATTGAGCCCTGGAATAGCCGACAGGGGCACAAACCCAGAACGCGCTGCCACGTACCCCATAAACACCAGCCCAAAAAAAGGTGCAGTAACCAGAAAAATTGCGTCCAAACGCCCTCCCGTCAGGATTTCGATACTTTTTTGTCTTTTATCGCCCACCATTATCTCTCTCTACCCAAAGGATCTCTCATGTACGCCCCTGCCCGTAGGAGTCTTCTTAGCGGTCTATTTGCCTCCATTCTTATTCTGGCCAACGCGGGGAGTTCCGCCCAGCAGTACGGCGATGAGAAGTACAAGCCCTCTGTGGGCCAAGACGGTAAAGACGTTATCTGGGTGCCTACGCCGGACGAGATGGTCACAAAGATGTTGTCAATTGCCAATGTCTCCTCAGACGACCTGGTCTACGACTTGGGCGCCGGGGATGGAAAGATTGCAATTGCCGCAGCCCGTCAGTTCGGCGCTCGGGCGGTTGGTATTGAGTTCAATCCCGATATGGCCTCTCTGGCACAACGTAACGCCGAGCGGGCTGGGGTCGGCGGCAAGGTCAAGATCATCCGTGGCGATATCTTTGTCGAAGACTTCTCCCAGGCCAGCGTTGTAACACTCTACCTGTTGCCTGATCTCAACCTCCGTCTCAAGCCTATTATCCAAAAGATGAAGCCCGGTACCCGGGTGGTCTCCCACTCTTTTGATATGGGCGACTGGGAACCCGACCAGACAATACAGACTTCCGTCGCCCGGGGATTTTTCTGGATCGTCCCGGCGCGTGTTGAAGGCAGTTGGTCGCTCAAGATCCCAGGCCAGTCAAAGCCAGCACAATTAAAACTCATTCAGAAAAACCAGAAACTTGAAGGCACAATCACCATTGCGGGCCAGACCCTGCCCATTACCTCAGGTCGGATGCATGGTGCCGAGATGCGGTTTGAATATCCCGCGGGTGACAAGAAATCAAAGATTGCGGTAACCGCCACTGTCAACGGCGGGCAACTCCTTGGGCAACTGGTTACGACGGCGCTACCCGTTGAGCTCTCGGGGCAGCGCCAATAAGGCTGCGGTTAGACCACGCCTCCTCCTTACTACAAAGACAGAGGTCTTTGCATGGCCAGCGATCTATCTACGGGCAGTCCCAACGAACCACAGAAAGTTCTGCGCCCGCTAGGGGCTATTGCCATTGTCGTTGGCATCGTCGTAGGGGCTGGAATATTCAAAACACCGAGCATGGTGGCGGGGATCACCCAAGATGCTGGCTGGCTCATCTTGGTATGGATCCTGGGCGCAATCATCTCTCTGGCGGGTGCGCTCTGCTATGCAGAGCTCTGCACCCGCTATCCACACGCGGGGGGCGATTATCACTTCCTCACCAAGGCGTACGGCAAGGACCTCTCATTTCTTTACGCCTGGGCCAAGGCTATGGTGATCAACACGGGGGCCATTGCCCTACTTGCCTTTGTCTTCGGCGACTATATGTCCAAGGTACTTAGCCTAGGCACCTATTCGGCTGCGCTCTGGGCTTTCAGCATTGTCGTTCTGCTCACAATCACCAATATTATCGGCCTACAGGCGTCGGCCCGGATTCAGACAGCGCTCATCGTGTTCGAAGTTCTCGGCCTACTGGCCATCGTGGTCGCCGGTTTTTTTGCAGCTACTCCAGAGACAGTGCCCTCCTCTGCCTTCGAGAATTCGCCCCCCTTGGGCCTTCTTGGCCTTGCGATGGTCTTTGTCTTGCTGACCTTCGGGGGATGGAATGAAGCGGCCTATATCTCATCGGAGGTGAGGGGCGGCCCACGGGCAATCGTGGGGGTCTTGGTGATAAGCCTCTCCGTCATCACCGCAATTTACCTGCTGGTGAATATCGCTCTGCTCTGGGGCCTCGGGCTCACCGGGCTGGCCGGGAGCAAGACTGCAGGTGCCGATGTCTTGGGGCTTTTGGTGGGGCCCTGGGCAGAGAGGGCGCTCGGCCTATTGGTCGCGATCGCCGCCTTAACGAGCATTAATGCCACGATGATCGTTGGCGCCCGCACCAACTACGCCCTTGGGAAAGACTGGGTTTCGCTAAAGGGGTTGAGCCAGTGGCAGGGTGCTCGCGGTGTACCTATTACCAGCTATCTGGTACAGGCGGCAATTAGCCTTGCGCTAATCGTGTTCGGCGCCTTCCAGTCTGATGGCTTTGAGGCGATGGTAGAGTTCACTGCGCCGGTGTTCTGGAGCTTCTTATTTTTAGTAGGGGTATCGCTCTTTATCGCACGATGGCGCGATCCGAGAGGGTCCGATACCACAGAGCTTTTCAGAGTTCCCCTTTATCCAGTTACACCGCTGATATTCTGTCTAGCCTGCGGTTATCTTGCCTACTCAAGCATTGGGTATGCAGCCAGCAAAGAGGCTGTGCATATTTCTCTGTGGGTCATGTTCCTGGGAGTAGCAGCCCTCGCGGCCGTACGATTTATGGGTTCCCGATCCGCTCGGTCGGGCGCCGCATAACACGCAGAAAGCCTTCGCTCGACTCTAACTATCTAAACCGATTACCCTCGGTGAGCACTGAAAAAATCAATAATGGCAAGCGCCATCCCTCCGATTAAGATCAATGTGATGTCGAGCTGAGGTAACTTAAGCACATAAGGGGTGAAGAAGGCCAGCAATAAAATGAGACCAACAAATCCGCCCAGCTTAGTCTTTTTGGTCTCGACAACACGTTGGCTATCGTCTTCCTTGGTTGGGGTTGTCATAACGCCGCGCTCCTCTGATCAAATTCTTTGACAAGCCAGTTCAACGACCGCAGCAGTCTGCCGTCTTGGCCGAAGGCACCCACCGCCTGCACACCCAGGGGAAGCTGGTTTCCACCGGCTAAAAAGGGCAGATTGACACAGGGAAGACCGCCGAAGGTCCAGACAGTCTGCATGATGGGGTTCCCTGTCGACGAAAGGCCTCTGGGCGCTGTGCCGAGTGCTGCAGGACAGAGAATGGCGTCGTACTGATCGAAAAACTCCCCAAAAGCCTCGGTGACATGCCCAATACGCGACTTCGCATGCAGATACGCCACCGACGTGAATTCTTGGGCCTTAGCAAGACGATTCTGTAACGCCTCACTGAGGCTCCCACGATGGTGGAGCCACTCACGAGACAGGGCAGCGCCAAGTTCAGATTCATAAATCTGGGCATGCCAGTCGACCGCCTTCGTAACAATATCGGGCAGCACCAGGAGATCCAAGTCGGCACCCATGAGCTCAATAAAGGCATCGTAGGCTTCACGGGCATCGGGTTCGACCAATTCCCACCAGGGCGTTTTCACGAAACAAAAGCGTGGGGCGATCGGAAAATCCTGTCGACATATATCGTAGAAACGATGGGGCGCCCGCCCCTTGGTTGCCGGATCGTGGCCATCGTCGCCCGAGACAACCTGGGCGATCGCCGAAATATCTTCAAGACTACGGCCGAAGAAGCCGATCTGGTCTAACGACGGCGCCGTCTCGAAGATACCCGTTCGAGGAATCAGACCAAAACTTGGCTTAAAACCATAGACGCCGCAATACGATGCCGGTCGAATGACAGAGCCATTGGTCTGCGTGCCGATCGAAACAGGCACGAACCCAGCAGCAACCGCCGCCGCCGAGCCGCTCGACGAGCCGCCAGGGGTATGGTCAAGATTGTGGGGGTTACGTGTCTCAGCCGGATGAAAAGTCGCGAACTCGGTTGTGGCGGTCTTGCCGAGTACCACCGCGCCTGCGCGACGCAGCCGGCGCACGATGGTTGCATCAGCGATTGCATAGCGTCCCTCATAGATGGGACTACCGTAGCAGGTCGGAAAGTCTTCGGTATCAATGATGTCTTTTAACCCCACCGGAACGCCAAAAAGTGCGCCGGGTTCCTCTCCAGCTTGCTTCGCCGCCTCCAGGGCATCAATCTGGGCTCCGAGTTCGTCCTCACCCATCGCAACAAACGCCGCTACAGCCTCATCGGCCTGATCGACAAATGCCCCGTGTGCGGTAAGCGCCTGCCTAAGGTCAAGCCGGCCAGATACCAAGGCTGACCGCCAGTCGGTGGCGAGAAATTCTGCCGTCGGCTTTGATTCCGTCACTAGAGGCTCTTAAAGATGTTGGGGTCGACCACAGACTCGTCATTCGGGTCGTACGGGATCTCTTCCGCCTGGCCAAAGAACTGGTCCGGAAGATAGGTAACCAGACTCGGGTAAATATAGGTCAACGCCAGGGTGAGAATCACCATACCCACAAACGGGAAGCAGCCCTTAAAGATAGTCCAGAGCTGAAGATCCTTTGGCGCAACCCCCTTCAGATAATAGGCCGACATCGCCATCGGTGGCGTCAAGAATGACGTCTGAAGATTAATCGCAATCAGAATACCGAAGAGAATCGGGTCGACATCGAAGAGCGGCAAGAGCGGCAGAAAGATCGGAACAAAAATAACAATAATCTCAGACCACTCCAGGGGCCAGCCAAGAATGAAGATGATTAGCTGCGCAAGAAGCAGAAACTGCACAGGGGTGAGATCGAGCGCCATGATGGCGTCTTTTACGATGTGCTCCCCGCCCAGATAAGAAAATACCGAGGAGAAAGTCGCCGCACCCACAAAGAGAAAGCAGACCATCGCCGTGGTACGCGCGGTGAGATAGACCGACTCCCGCAGACGGCCCCAGGTAAATGCCCGATACGCCACCGCAAGAATAATTCCTCCCAGGGCACCCATAGCGGCAGCCTCCGAGGGGGTTGCGAGGCCAAAAAGGATGCTGCCAAGAACCGCCATAATCAAAGCAAACAACGGAACGAAGGCCTTGAGCACCATAAGCGCGCTCTCGAGCACGGAATAACTCGCCACATCTTTGGGCTTTGGACACAGTGACGGGTTGATAACCGCTCGAGAAATTACATAGACCACATAGAAGCCGGCGAGCAGAAAGCCTGGAATGAGCGCAGCCGCATAGAGCTTCACTACCGAGACACTGGCCGTCGCCGCATAGACAATTAGGAGAATAGAGGGGGGTATGAGAATACCCAGCGTTCCTCCGGCAGTAATAACGCCACTTGAGAGCTTCTGGTCATAGCCCGCCTTGAGCATCGCCGGCAAGGCAATAAGGCCCATGAGCGTGACGACAGCGCCCACAATACCCGTTGCGGTTGCAAATAAGGCGCAGGTGACAAGCGCCGCCACTGCCATAGAGCCCGGCAGAAACCGTAGCCCCACCTGAAGACTTAGGAACAGACGATCGAGAATATTGGCCCGCTCGATGATGTATCCCATAAACAAAAACAACGGTATTGAGATAAGCACATCGTTGTTCATCACACTAAAGGTGTTTTGAACAAAAAGATAGAAGATACGGTTCTCGAGCAAGGCGGTTGTGGGATCCCAATAGGCATACATACCGAAGCCGATACCCATGGCCATAAGGGTAAAAGCGATAGGAAACCCGAGAAAAATAACCAGAATAAATAGCCCCAGCATTACCAGGGCAATAACCGGATCA
>JBJOHS010000029.1:0-12234 GCA_046047535.1 Pseudomonadota bacterium | reverse complement strand
ACTCAGACCCTGTGACAACGCAAGGATGGGCTAAAGACTACTTTTCAATGGCCCCTAAGAATCCGAAGTCAAAATACATTGAGATAAACGCAGAACACATCAATGCACCCGTTAAGGGTGTCGAGGTCATTCATAAGTGGATTTCAGAGTTATAGGACTCTACTCGTATCGCTGAAGGGTAAAAATTTCAGAACCTAAAGAATTCTTACTTAGCGTAATCAGCCCTTAGGCCAGCCTCATCACATTGATAGTGGTGCCGGTGAAAGGAATCGAACCCTCGACCTTCGCATTACGAATGCGCTGCTCTACCGTCTGAGCTACACCGGCACTAACCCTCTAGTTTAATACAGCTTCGCCATTGCCGTAAAACCTTCCCAATCCGCATAGCGTCGTTGGTCAGTCGATCAATACGGCGGGCCGGTTTTTCACTCCGTGGTCTAATACCCGACCATTACGCGTCATACGTATCCACAGAAAGGTATTGCCATGGCCCCCTGGGAAGTCTTTTCGTTGGCTGGTCTTGTCTCGGCTGCGGCGGGCTTCTTCATCGGCGGGGTCTGTAAGGGCGCCTTTGGCGTCGGCCTGCCGCTGCTGGCCCTGCCGATCATGGTGAATTTCATGCCGGTGAGTCAGGCGGTGGCTCTCATCACCATTCCCAGCATCATCACCAACATCTGGCAGACCTGTCAGCGAAACTATCTCAGACAGGTCGTCCAGCGCTTCTGGCTGTTGGGGGTCTCGCTGGCTACGGGCATCTATCTGGGAACCCAACTCATGGTTGCTCTGGATGAACGGGTCTTATACGTGTTGATGGGCTTTGCCGTTATGGTGCAGCCCGTGTTGCGGCTGCTTAAGCCCGCGTTGGTTGTCTCTGACAGGGTGCAGACCTATGCGGCGCCCCTCGTAGGATTGGGCAGTGGGCTGGTCGGTGGCATGGCGGGGCTTTTCGGTCCGCTCATCATTACCTACCTGGTGATGTTGCGTCTTGAGAAGAATCTCTTCACCGTAGCGGTCTCCTTTGTCTTTGTTCTAGGCAGTCTCTCGTTGGCGGTCTTTCTTTCGCGGCTAGGGGTTATGGGCGGCCAGGAGTACGCCATGTCGAGTCTCGCACTGCTGCCCGCCTTCGCGGGCATTTTCGCCGGGCTACAGATTCGAAAACGTATTAACCAGGCGCAGTTCGAAAAAAGCCTAACGGTCCTCTTGCTGCTGACCGCCATTAGTCTTTTCGCAAAGGCCTTTTAGGCGCCGACCCTATCGCAGGCTTTACTGCCGCAGGCTGTCTTGAGGAGAGTTGGCCGGGTTTTTACTAGGCATACTACTAATGATCATGTGCTCAGCATCGGTCTATAGTGTGGGGGCTCTAGCACCAAAAGGACCCGTCTATGCTCTGCGCTTGCATTCTGATCGATAAGCCCGATTCTGCCGCCCTTCGGCAAGAACACCGTCCGTCGCACAAGGTCTACCTTGGCCAGGTTGCCGAAAAAATCGCATTTGCTGGACCACTGCATGCCGATGATGGCGTCACTATGATTGGCAGCCTACTGGTCATTGACTTCCCTTCTGTAGCCGCTGCCAAGCAGTGGCTGTCCGAAGAGCCATTCACCAAGATTGGTCTATATGGCCGAGCGGAGGTTTTCCCTTTTTCCAATCTCTGGCCCCAGAAGGCTGGTTTCCCAAAGGAGTCATCATGACAAAGACACGTGCCTTGTTAAGCGATCGGGCCCCCTACAATCCGATCGTTGGGCGTCCTGCCTTAAAGCTTCCCAATGACAAGAAGCTTGCTGTCTGGCTCATTGTGAATGTGGAGCACTGGACCATCGCGGGGGCGATGCCCCGCACCGTGTTGCCGCCCCCCATGGGTCAGACCCTCATACCCGATTTGGCCAACTGGTCTTGGCATGAGTACGGCATGCGCGTTGGATTCTGGCGTATCTTTGATGCGCTTAAGCAGCGCGGAATTCGCCCCACGATGGCGATTAATGGCATTGTCTGTGAGAGCTATCGGCCGATTGCCGAAGCAGCCCTAAAAGAGGACTGGGAGTTTATGGGCCATGGCTATCTGCAGGGCCCCATGCACCGTCTAGAAGACCAGTATCGCGAAATCGAAAAAACGGTAAACGCAATTAAGTCGATTACGGGCAAGGGTCCTGTAGGCTGGGAGAGCCCAGGGCTTACGGAGACCGATACCACCTTAGACTACCTCTCTGCCAACGGTATTCGGTATGTGGCCGACTGGGTTATCGATGATCAGCCCTGCTGGCTTGATGCCGCTCCCGAGAAGATGGTATCTGTGCCGTATAGCGTTGAACTTAACGACATTCCTGTTTTCGCCTTGCAGAACCACAGCAGCGATGAGTTTTATAAGCGTGGGCTGTTACAGCTGGAGCGGATGGTACAAGACAGTCAGGATTCGACCCGGGTCATGGCCATTAGTGTGCATCCCTATCTCACAGGTGTTCCCCATCGCATCGCTGCATTTGAGAAGCTTCTGGATGTAGTCATGAAGGAGAACGATGCCGCGATCATGACCGGCGAAGAGATCTACCGCTGGTTTATCGGGCAGTAGGCTTCCCTAGGAGGTGATGGCGGCGCCTCGCGCCCAAAGAAAAAGGACCCGCACGCGCGGGCCCTTTTTCTTTTTCGTGCAAAACGACAGCTGCGAACGGAACCTACGCCGCTACAGCCACTGGCGCCTTCTTTTCTTTCGCGATAGCCGCATTGACCCGGGGCATGACCTGCTCGGCCATCAGCTGCATAGACTTCTTGCCCAGAGCGGGATCTTGCCAGTCATGGCAGGGATACAACAGTGTGCCGAAATCGCCGACCTGCTCTCTGAAGGCAAGAATCTGATCGACCACACTGTTTACTGACCCAGCAAAGACAAGCTCCTTGGTCATACGGTCGGGCGTGATGGACTCGTCGGGCTCGCTCTGGTCGCGCTTAAAGAGGTTAGACCTGCCCCCAAAACCCACCAGCTTGTGAATGAGTTGCTTGAAGTAGAAGTGATAAGGACCCTCTGAAGAATGTCCATAGCGAGCAGCTAACTTGTCGTCATTTTCCGTTACAAATATGCTGCGGGCGACACGCCAGTTTGCGGGGTCAGCGGGGCGACCGCCCTCGGCGCAGCCCTGCACATAGCTCGGCCAGTGCGATTTGACCCACTCAGGCAGCAGAAAGTTTGCAGAGATGGGCTCCCAGCCCCGCGCTGCAGCGCTTGCTACGCCCTTCGAGAAAGGTGCAACGGCGGTCACAACAATTAGGGGGTGCGGCTTTTGGTAGGGCCGCAGAATAATGCCCTGACCAATCTCGGGAATCATCGTGCGCGCTGTCGTGACCTTGAAATACTTCCCCTCAATATTGTAGGGCGCTTCAGATTCCCAGATTTTGAGTACGGTGTTAATACCCTCGACGAACATTTCGAGCCGATTCTCAATATCGAGGTTGCCAAAGACCTCCATGTCTGACTTCAGTCCACCGGGGCTAATACCCATGATGAAGCGACCCTTAAGCATGTGGTCGAGCATCGCAACCTGGGCTGCGATCGCGGCAGGGTGACTGTTGGGAACGTTGATAGTGCCGCTACCGAGCATGATCTGCTTGGTGCTAAAGGCTAAGCTGCTGAGAAACATCAGGCAGGAGGTGACGTTCTCTGCCAAATCGGTCACGTGCTCACCAACGTAGGCTTCGGAATAGCCCAATTCATCCGCGAGAATCACGGCCTCACGGTCTTCAGCGAGGGTCTCAAAGGGCTTTCGCGACGGCGGATGCAGGGGCATCATAAAAGTTCCGAGTTTCATCTTCTACTGCTCCTATCACAGAGGTTTTTTTGGGGTAGGACTCACAAACCTAGCGAAATCCCGATATACAACACGTTGGAAGCATCGTATTCTCTGTTGATCTAAAGATCAATAACGATTTCCCCTAAGGAGAGTTCATTCTAATGCAACGCAGCAAACCAACGGTGGGGGTCATTGGCCTTGGCATTATGGGGTCTGCAATGGCGTCAAACCTGCAGAAATCGGGTTTTTCTGTCATCGGCAGCGAGCCACGTGCCAGCCAGCGGCGCCTAATGGGGTCCCGTATATCTGCCGTTACCGCCAACAACGCAGAAGTTTTGGCCGATAGCCGCTTGATTATCACCTCGCTGCCTTCCGCTAAGGCACTTTTTGCGGTGGCCGAAGAGCTAGTACGTGCTGCGCAGAGCCATCCCCGTCGTGGCAAAGGCCCGGCAGCGATTGTGGCCGAGACCAGCACACTTACGCTCGAAGATAAGCTCAAGGCGCGAACCATCTTTGCTGAGGGCGGAATTGAGATGCTCGACTGTCCGCTATCCGGAACCGGAGCTCAGGCGGTGAACCGCGACCTTACTGTCTTTGCGAGTGGTTCAGCCGCCGCCATCAAGTCGTTTATGCCTGTGTTTAAGGGCTTCTCAAAGACCCAATTCAATGTGGGTGAATTTGGTAACGGTATAAAGACCAAGTGGGTAGCCAATCTCCTAGTGGCGATACACAACATCTCTACGGCCGAGGCACTGCTCTTTGCCAGAGAGCTTGGTTTAGATATGTCTTCTATCGTCGAGGTTCTCGCCGACGGTGCAGGCTCTTCTCGCATGCTCCAGATTCGGGGCCCGATGATGGTTGCCCACAACTGGCAGCCTGCCACCATGAGGGTTGGTATCTGGAAGAAGGACATGACCATTATCCAGTCGGCAGTCCAGTCACTGAATGTCCCTGCCCCCTTGTTCCAGGCGAGCCTGCCTATCTATGCGGCTGCGATGGCCTCGGGTATGGAAGCAGACGACACAGCGGCCGTCTATGAGGTGCTCGAGAAAATGACGGGCCAGGTTGCGACCGCAAAGCCCTCTACAAAGTCCCCTAAGAGGGTACCTGCCGCCAAGAAATCAAGGCGTAGCACCACGCGAAAGAAGGCAAAATGATGCCCCAGACCACTCAGTCGAGCCCCTTTGACGCTAAGGCTTTTCGGCAGGCGCTCGGGTGCTTTCCCACCGGAGTCACGATTATCACAGGGCGTGATCCGATTACGGGCACGGCGGTGGGGCTGACCGTGAGCAGCTTTAATTCACTCTCGCTAACCCCGCCTCTGGTCCTCTGGTCTATCTCTTCAAAATCGCCCAGTCTGCAGTCATTCGGTCCAGGACGTCCGCAGCGTATTCACATCTTAAATGCGCAACAGGCCGATCTCGCCCGCCATTTCGCCACGCCGAAGCCCAATAAATTTGAGGGTGTATCTCTCGCGAAGGGACAGCCTGATGACGCCCCTCCTCAACTGGCGGACTGCTGCGTGGTCTTTGACTGCGTTACCGATCGACTCATCGAAGCAGGAGACCACTTTATTGTGATTGCCGAAGTACGGGGCTATCAGGCATTTGAGGCGGATTCTTTGGTCTTTTGTAAGAGCCTCTTCTTATCCTCCGACTCGCTCTCCAAAATTAATGGGTAAATGGTTTTGGCACCTTCTAGAAACAAATCGACGGCATCTGTTGTTTTTTGGTCAAAACTCAGTCGGCTGCCTGCTTTAAAGATGTTTGCGCGAACCGCCCAATAAAACATGCTGCCGTGAAGATTCCAGGCCACCTCTATTTCTCTCGGAAGCATTGGCTTTTTGAAAAGCTGGGCCTGTTTTGGATGCCCCTTTATAAACGCGTGTCGAAATTCTTCGCACATCACCACCAACAGTCGATCCCGAACAATCTTCAAATACTTGCGGTTCAGTGCCATTTCGGCAAGGCCCGCGTACATGTAGATGCGAATCCATTCTGGTCGGTAGGTCGCTTGGGCATACAACTTATAAAACTCGATCAGTCGATCCCGCAAAGGGAGTTCTCTACGTTGCAGGGTATCTACCCATTGGGGATTCCACTGATTCAGAAATACCACCTGAAAGACCTCTTCGATCAGGTCTTGTTTCGACTGGAAATATCGATACAGAAGCGGCTGCGAAATCCCAATACGTTTAGAGAGTTCTCTTGTCTGGCTAGCGAATCCCGCCTCAGAAAAGTACTCGATCGCAGCCTCAAGTATTTGTGCCCGCCGGTCTTCGGGCGGCATGCGCCTGAGTGGCGTGTTTTTTCGTTGTGTCATAGATAAAGAAGTGTAATTTAGAAAATGATAATCAAAAGAGCAATTGTGGTTGGGGGTTCCATGGCTGGACTATTTGCCGCGAATCTGCTTCGCGGCAACGGCTGGCAGGTCGAGGTCTTTGAGCGTTCCAAGACGCCACTTGCGGGCCGAGGGGCGGGGATCGTGACACATGATGGCCTTCTTTATGCGCTCAGGGCTGCCGGTGCTTCTATCGACCAGGACTTGGGCGTGGAGATTTACAAGCGGCTGGCAATCGCAAAAAATGGCGATCGACTCGCCTATCGTGACTTCACGCAGGTACTGACGTCCTGGTCACGTCTGCTGGGCTATCTGAAGGCGGCCTTGCCCGAGTCGCAGTACCACCTCAATGAGGAGGTGGTAGCAGTAGATGCCGGCGATACTGACCGGCCAGCAGTGGTGACATTTTCAAGCGGACGATCCTTAGAAGCAGATCTGGTTGTCTCCGCCGATGGGCTAAAGTCGGGAGTGCGGCGCTTTCTTCAGATTCCCTTCCAGCAGATCTATGCGGGATACGTCGCCTGGAGAGCAGTGGCCGATCTCTCAGCCCTTTCGGCCGACAGCCAGAGACTCATGGGCGATATTTTTCTTTTCTCGCAGTTGTCTGGTGAGCAGGTTCTTTCCTATCCGATTGCCGGCCCAGAAAGCGCTGAGCAGGTGCTTGTGAATCTGGTCTGGTATCGCCGCAGTTCCGAGAATGAACTCAGGGCACTTCTCACCGACGATGACGGCATCTGTCATAGCGATGGAATCCCGCCTCAGAAGATTCAGGCGCGTCATATTGAAAAGATGCGCACCGATGCTGCAGCACTCTTTCATCCAGCCTGGGCCGAGCATCTGCAGAAGTCCGAGTCCATTATCTTGCAGCCAATTTTTGATAGTGAAGTAGAGACTATGTGTAGGGGGCGGGTTGCCTTTATTGGTGATGCGGCATTTGTTGCTCGACCGCATGTCGGACAGGGGGTAACAAAGGCTGCCGGTGATGCTCTCTGTCTTGCGCGCAGCCTCAGAGATGCCTCGGTTGCCGATGTTCCCGCCTTATTGCACCAGTTTTCTGAGGCAAGGCTCGCGGTGGGCCACATGGCTGTTGAGCATGCGCGGCAAATGGGCGCGCCGGTGGTCATCAGTCCTATGCTCAGCGAGGGCCCGCACTGGGAGAACTATTACTCCCAGGCTGAAAACCTTATTCGAGATACCGCCGTCGAGCTTGACGGTGTTGTTACCAAAGAAGAGGCCGCCTTAACCTGAGGCCCCGTCTATCAGAACCCACGTTTTAAAAATCTTTCTAAGGAGAACACATGCCGGGACTGCACGTTGGCGTTGACATTGGAGGCACCTTCACCGATTGCGTGGTGATTACAGAAAAGGGGGCGGTGGTAACCACAAAGTCTCCCTCAACTCCCCCGCACTTTGCGGACGGGATGGTCTCGGCGCTAGAACTCGCGAGTAGAGAACTTGGCCTCGAGTTCAGCGACTTCTGCGAGAAGATTGCTGTCCTGACCCATGGCACCACCGTGGGTACAAATGCGCTTATTCAAAGACGTGGCGCCAAGGTGGGAATGATTACCACCAAGGGGCACGAAGACGCCATTCACATCATGCGCGGATCACGCGGCGTGACCTCGCGAAACCTCAATCAGGTGGTGCATTTCCCCGAGAGTCAGAAGCCGGTTCCGATTGTTCCCAAGAAGTGGATTAGGGGAGTCTCCGAACGGGTCGACTGTATGGGTGCTGTGGTTGTTCCCATCAACAAAGACGATGTCGAACAGGCCATTACCGAGCTGCTCGATCAGGGGGTAGAGGCCATCGCCGTCTGCCTACTCTGGTCCTTCAAAACACCCGCCCACGAGCAATATATTAAAGAGCGTATTCTCAAGCGCGCTCCCCATATCTTTGTCTCTTGTTCGGTTGATCTGGCACCGAAGTGGGGGGAGTACGAGCGTATGACCGCTACGGCTCTTAATGCCTACATCGGTCCTGTTACCTCCGACTACCTCAAGAAGCTCGACCGGCGCCTTAAGTCGGCGGGCTATAAGAAGCCGCTGCAGATCACCCAGTGCGGGGGCGGATCTATCTCTGTGGAGCGGGCCATTGAGGCACCATTGTTGACACTCGATTCTGGTCCTGTC
Source organism: Pseudomonadota bacterium (assembly GCA_046047535.1). Lineage (GTDB taxonomy): Bacteria > Pseudomonadota > Gammaproteobacteria > Burkholderiales > Burkholderiaceae_A > Hahnella. Next base: position 3,986 of record JBJOHS010000029.1, on the reverse strand, counting down.
TCTGGTGTGACCGGATCTCAGTTTTTGGGTCGGATTCTCAATATGGAGAATGTGATCACCACCGACATGGGGGGAACCTCATTTGATGTGGGCATCATCCATGCAGGACAGCCCTCTTTTAGCTTCATGGCCAATGTGGCCCAGTACGAATATTTCATTCCCAAGGTGGATATTCAGGCGATTGGTTCTGGGGGGGGCTCGCTGGCAGTGGTCGATAGACTTACCAAGACATTGCGAGTCGGTCCTGAATCCGCAGGTGCAAATCCTGGTCCAGCTTGCTACGGAAAGGGTAACGAGATACCGACTGTCACCGATGCCGATCTGGTTTTGGGCTATATAGACCCCGATAATTTCCTCGGTGGAAAAATTGTTCTCGACAAAGAAAAATCGGTTGCGGCGGTTCAGCGTGTTGCCGACCAGCTTGGTCTGGGGCTCTACGAGACGGCAGCCGGTATTGCCAAGATCGCTGAATTTAAGATGGCCGACATTATTCGCAAGACCACTGTTGAGAAAGGTCTCGACCCCCGTGATTTCTCGCTGTTTGCATTTGGTGGGGCAGGTCCGGTTCATGCAGGTATCTTCGCGCGCGAGCTTGGAGCCCAGAAGGTCTTGGTGCCGCTAAACCGCGTCGCTTCCACCTGGTGCGCCTTTGGTGCGGCGACGGCGAGCCTGCTGCACATCCACGAGCGCGTAGAGATTCTCTCCTCTCCCTTTGACCTTAAGATGGTTAATGCAGTACTCGCGGAGCTCTATGCGGGGGCAAGTAAGCAGATGGGGGCCGACGGTATTCCTGCCTCCGGCCGGCAGTTCCAGTTCTCAGTCGATATGCGTCATCGTGGGCAGATCAACGAAGTCGAGGTGCCGCTCACCAATGACCCTGTGAAGGCTGGTATGAAGCTCAGCGACAAAGACCTTGCGCAATTAATTGAGCGGTTTTACGTCCGGTATGAGGCCATCTACGGCAAAGGATCCTCTTATCGAGATTCTCGTCTTGAGATGGTCACCTTCCGGCTGCGTGCCATGGGGGCCTCGCGGACGGTCACCCTTCCGAAGGCCAAGCGTAGTTCGTCAGTCATTAAAGAGAAGGCAAAGACCGGTAAGCGTAAGGTTTACTGGACCGACCTCGCGAAGCAGGTGGTTACCCAGGTCTATAACGGAGAACTCCTCGACTGCGGCAATACGGTTGTGGGTCCGGCCATTGTGGAAACCAGTCATACAACGATTGTGGTCCATCCCCAGCAAAGGCTGCTGGTCGATGCATATGGAAACTTTGAACTTAAGCTCGGGAGATAGTCATGCTGAAAGTCAGTGAACTAAAAGATGTGTCCTTCAATGGCCGCGAGATGGGCTATGTGCCCCCCGAAAAACTTCGTATCTCTAAGAAGCTAAAGCTCCACACCAAGGCCTCAAAGAAGCTCGATCCCATCACTTATGAGGTGATTCGACATAGCCTCTGGAACGTTAATGAGGAGCACGGGGCTACTATTCAGCGGCTCTCCGGGTCGCCTGTGGCTATGTATGCACTGGACCTTAATCCCTCAATCCTCACCGAAGACGGAGAGTTCGTCTATTTCGGCCCGTACATGCAGTACATGTCGGGAGTGACCGATACCCAGGTGAAATGGATCCTTGAAAACAGGTCGGAGAATCCTGGCATCAAGGACGGTGACATGTTCCTCGCCAATGATCCCTGGGTCGGCGCGGCCCACCAGCAAGATGTCATGCTGATCTGCCCTGTTTTCCATGAGGGAGAGCTCTTTTGCTGGGTGACCAACTGTCTACACCAGTATGATATTGGCGGCATCACGCCTTCGAGCTTCTGTATGTCGGCCAAAGATGCCTTTGAAGAGGGCATCTTGATTCCGCCGGTAAAGATTGTTGAAGGCGGGGAAATTCGCAAAGACATCGAAGACCTTTATCTTCGCTCCTCTCGTAAGCCGGCGTCTGTCGCGCTTGATTTTCGTGCCCAGCTCGCCGGAAACACGACCGCTAAAGAGCGGGTCGAGACCCTGCTGCGTAAATACGGGGGCGATACGGTCAAGGCGGTGATGCGTAAGATCCTCAATGACGGTGAAGCTGCCTTCCTAGAGAAGATGTCACGCCTGCCCGATGGCGTCTGGCGTGACCGTACTTATGTGGAGTGCTCGCGCCCTGGTGACCGTAAGACCCACCAGGTACAGCTCACCTTGCGCAAGGCCGGCAATACGCTGATATTTGAAAACGATGGGACAGCCGACCAGGAGGGTGCGATGAACGCCACCTTCTCTGGCTGGCGCGGCTCGATTATGGTGGCCCTCAATCAACTGCTCTGCTGGGACCAGTATTTCGCGATTGGCGGCGCGCTGCGGCACGTCCGCTTCGACCCCACACCGGGCACCATGAACTGCGCGAATTTCCCAGCGTCTGTCTCAACCGCCCCAGTGCAGGCCATGGAGATCTCTCTTTATCCGGCCTATAACGTACTGGCCAAGATGATCTTTGCCGACGAAGAGATGCGTAAAGACATCATGTGTATTGGCGGAACTAGCCAGTGGCCTGCGACGATCTTCCGGGGTAAAGACCAGTGGGGAGAGAACTTTGGCTACATTTTGGTCGACCCGATTGGTGGGGCGATAGGCGCCTTCTCTACTGGTGATGGCATCTCCACCGGAGGCCAGTCTCGCACGCCGATCTGTAAGCTGCCCAATATCGAGCATACCGAGCAGACCTTCCCCGTGCTCTTTCTCTATCGCAAAGAACTGCTCGACTCTGGTGGGGCTGGTCTGAATCGCGGCGGTATGTCAGCCGAGACCTGCTTTATTCCGCACAACACGGCAACCATTACCCATGACACCCTGTCTTCAGGCAATGCGGTTCCCACGTCGACCGGCATGATGGGGGGCTATCCCGCCACGGTCAATGTCTACAAGTTCAAAAAAGACACCGATATTCTCGGCCGCTTTAAGACCGCAACCCTGCCCTCTGATATCTCGGAGGTATCGGGTAAAGAGGTTACGCTGGAATTACGACAGCAGAACTTTCAGCAAGATCCGTCCGATGTCTATGCGGTGGTCTGGACGGGTGGCGGTGGCTACGGAGATCCCTTGGCCCGTGATCCTCAGAAGGTTGCAGAGGACGTCAACGAAAATCGTGCGGTTTCTCTGAAGGCCGCCAAGGAGATCTATGGCGTGGTGCTCAAGGCCAATGGCGAGGTTGATGCTTCCGCAACAACAGCAACCAGGGGAGAGATTCTTGCCCGGCGTAAGGCCTATCCGGTTAACGGGGCAACAGCGAAGACGCCGAAGAAACTCGGTGGAAAGGTCTTTAAAGAGATCACCGAGAATCTGAACCTCCAATACGCAGAGTCAGGCAAGGCCAATAAGACGGGCCTTCGCTGGTCTTGCAGCCACTGTGCGACCGACCTCGGTGATCCCAAAGAAAATTACAAACTGGGCTGTACACGCCACGATGCACCGATTGCTGCATCGAATCCAAATATTGGCGACTGGAAGCGGTATGTGGATGAGGAGCCAACATTTAGACAGTTCTTCTGTCCTGGCTGTGGTCATCTCATTGAAAACGAGATTGCCCGCAGGAGTGATCCGCTGCTTGCGGATATCCAGATCAAGCTCTAGCGGCCAATCGATTCGGTTGGTTTGTTCAGTTGCCCCGGCACCCGAAAGGGTCCGGGGTTTTTTGCGCCTACACTAGAGCCCAAAGTGGTCTTTAAGAATCTCGTTGAATTCCGGTGCGTTCTGGACATTGGGCAGGTGCCCTGCCTTACTGACCGATCGGTAACGAGCCTGGGGAAGTTGCTCTGCCAGGGCGGTGAGCGCCTTGGGAAAGGGGCCATCGTTCTCTCCCGAGACAAACGTGGTGTGTACCGTAATCGAGGAGACCTTAGGGGCGTAATCAAGCTTCTGTATGGCACGCGCACAGCCCACAAACCCATTGACTGAGGTCGCGCCAATCTGGTCTTTGAAGGCCTTCATGACCGCGCTGTTTGC
>JBJOHS010000028.1:0-13507 GCA_046047535.1 Pseudomonadota bacterium | reverse complement strand
CGTGCAACAACTTCTCCTACGCGCTCTGGTAGCACGATTCTGGTCCGAGCCCTATCAGGCGCCCGTCACGCGTTGGCAGACGGCCCTGCACGATCGCTTTATGCTGCCGAGTTTTATTGAGCAAGACTTTCAAGACGTGTTGGCCGATCTGCGCCAGTCCGGCTTTGCCTTTGATTCCGCATGGTTTGCCCCGCACCTCGAGTTTCGGTTTCCGCGTATCGGTGACCTCAACCTTCAGGGTATGCAGCTCACCCTGCGAATGGCCTTGGAGCCCTGGCATGTCATGGGCGAGGAGGCGGCTGCAGGTGGTACCGTGCGCTATGTTGACTCCTCCGTTGAGCGGGTGGAGTTGCGCATTAATGGATTGAATGTGAGTCGGTTTGTAGTGACCTGTAACGGATCACCCCTGCCCCTGCAGCCGACAGGTATCGAGGGGGATTATGTAGCGGGTATTCGATACAAGGCCTGGAATCCCCCGTCTAGCCTGCACCCCACCATTGGCGTTCATGCCCCCCTCACCTTCGACCTGATCGATACCTGGAACGGCCGGTCTCTCGGCGGCTGCCAGTACCATGTGGTCCATCCCGGCGGACGCAACTATGAGACCTTTCCTGTCAATGCCTATGAGGCCGAGAGCCGCAGACTCGCGCGATTCTTCCGGCTGAACCACAGCCCAGGACCTCAGACCATACAGATCGCCCAGGTCTGGCACCAGCCGGCAAGCGCGGAGTTTCCGTTTACCATGGATCTTCGCCGCCCCCGTGTTGACATGAGGACCTAACCGGTTTTGAACGCTGCCCACGCCACCGCCTACGCACGTTTTTTTTCGCTTGGACCACAGACCGAGCAGAGCCAACAGCACCGCCACGAGGAACTCAATCGTCAGATTCATGACCACGGGCTGAGCTACAACCTCTACAGCAGTAACGGCCGGCCGCAGCGGCCCTGGTCACTAGAACTGTTTCCTTTATTGGTACGCAAGCACGAGTGGGAGACCATCGCCAAGGGAATATCTCAGCGGGCAGGCCTCCTTGAGCGCATCGCAGGCGACGTCTATGGGGCCGGTCAGCTTCTTCGTAAGGCACTGCTACCCGGCGCCCTCGTCTATGGTCACCCAGGCTACATTCCTGCCCTCAAAAGGGGGCCCTCAGATCCCCCACGCGAATATCTGCAGGTGGTGGCCTTCGACCTCGCACGGCTACCTGACCAACGCTGGGCGGTGCTTTCGCATCGTACCCAGGCGCCCTCAGGGCTGGGCTATGCACTGGCCAACCGCACACTGATATCGCGACAGCATGCCGATGCCTTTCAGGCCCTGCAGGTAGAGCCCTGGACGCCACTCTTGCAGCGATTTATTGAGAGCCTCGGACGGCTCAATCCCGAAGGTGGCCCGAGCCACATCGCCCTGCTCACACCCGGCCCCTACAACGAGACCTACTTTGAGCAGGTCTACCTCGCACGACAATTCGGCCTCACCCTGGTCGAAGGGCACGACCTTGTGGTGCGTAACAATCAGGTCTTCTTAAAGGCACTCAAGGGTCTCGAGCGGGTGCATGTCTTGATCAAGCGCATGGACGACGCCTTTCTCGACCCCTTAAACCTGCGGGCCGATTCCACCCTGGGTGCCCCGGGCCTGCTTAATGCCTACTGCGCAGGCCAAGTGGCCTTTGCCAACGCCCCGGGGCTTGCCTTTCTGGAGTCCGCTGCGCTGCTCGGGTTCCTTCCGGGAATAAGTGAAGCCCTCACCGGAGAATCGTTAACCCTGCCCGCCGCAGATACCTGGTGGTGCGGAGAGGCAGCCGCTCGTCAGGCGGTAGAAGCCCGTTTTTCACACCAGTTGATTAAATCCACCTATCCGAGGAGCCAATCGCGGGAGGGCTTTTCTACGGTGCTGACGCCGATGCTCACGCCGGGGGAGCAGCAGGCCTGGAAAGATCGTATTGACCAGGATCCAGAAGCCTACACCCTGCAGACACAGCTCCCACTCGACACGATGCCTGTCTGGCGTGGAACCCTTCTTGAGCAGCCCTATCTCTTGCGTGTCTTTGCTTTGCGCACGGGACCTGCAGCCGATCAGTGGCAGGTCTTACCTGGCGGCATGGCCCGGGTCGTGGGTGCACAGCAGATCGCCTCCATGCAAAAGGGGGGCAGCAGCGCCGATGTCTGGCTTATTCGCGAAGACGGCCCGACAGCGAACAAGGCTGCGACAGAGGAGGCGTCACAGCAGGGCCAGAGTGCGCCGCCACGACCAGGACGACCGACCACGACAACAAGCCTTGCAGTACCCCCGATCGTGCATCGGGGTGTCACGAGTCGCGCGGCAGAGAACCTCTTCTGGATGGGACGGTACAGCGAGCGCAGCGAGAATAGTCTGCGACTTGCCCAGGTGCGGCTCGACACACTGCTGGGCGAAATAGCACTCGCCGGACCGCTGGAGGATTGGATGGCACGCCTCTGGATGCGATTGGGGCCGCACCTGCCAGAGGGACTCCCACTGCTTAAGGGCATCATCGAGACCCTGGGGGTGCCAGGGGCCGTGCAGAGCCTTGCCTTCAATCTGGTACATCTGCGCGCCGCGGCATCGGGCGTACGTGACCGGCTCTCACACGAACATTGGCAGATGGTGGAAGACTGCTGCCAAGGCCTGCAGGAGGCCCTGCAGCCTGAGAGGGGGCCCTCGGTAGTGCTGGCGCTAAAGACCTTGGAGGCAACGAGCCGGTCGCTCGCCAGTATTACCGGTGCCCAGTCAGACCGCATGATGCGGGACGATGGCTGGCAACTGCTCATGATCGGACGCCTCATTGAACGGCTAAGCTTTCTTACGGATGTGCTCATGAGCGCAGCCGAATCTGCGGTGCTCCCGCGGCACGATGAGACGGTCTTTCAGAGCTCAGCTGTTGGGCTTGTGCTTACACGGCTCTTTGAGACAACACCCAGTGAACTCACGCCACTACCCGCCCATACACCACGCAGGCGTCTTATGGATCTCTTCATCTGTCATGACCAGAGCCCACGGTCTCTCACCTGGGTCGCACTGGCCCTACGCAAAAGGCTCTCTAAGCTCGCCCAGACCCCGATGGGCGAGCCCGACGCACTTGCGCAAATTCTTGATATTCCGGCGACCACGGTCCTCAACCAACTCTCGGCCTATGACCCTAACCTGCTGACCTGGCTCACGACACTGCGTGGCGATGTCTGGACCCTCTCCGAGCAGATCAGCCAACAATACTTCGTGCATGCCCATGCGCGGGATACAAGCCTGGGCGGATAGCATCGTGACGCGCGAGACAAGGCGGCTGCGTGTGAGCCATGAGACCCGATACCTCTACGCACCCGCTGTCAACACCTCTTGGCATCGGGCCCACCTTGAGCCCAGCGAGAGTGCCTGTCAACGGGTGCTCTCAAGCACAAAGACCATCCACCCCCACCCTGTCTTTGAAGACCATGACACCGACGCCTTCGGTAACCGTTCTTGGCGATTTCATCAGGAGAGGACCCACGCCGAGTTGCTGGTGCGGGCGGTCTCAGAAGTAGAGACCTGGTACCTCGCGGCGGAGGCATCGGTCGGTAACATTCCCTGGGAGGCCATGGCAGCCCGGCTTGCCTACACCCGGGGCCACCCAGCAGAGCCGGAGAGTCTCTTTGCCTATCCCTCCCCCTACGTGCCCCGTAGTCCCGCATTCTTGGACTTCTCGGGCACGGCCTTCACAGAGGGGAGGGCGCTGAAGGAGGCCTGCGCCGATCTCACGGCAAAGATTTACTGCGAACTGCAGTACAACCCGCAATCCACCACTATTCATACCCCCGCGCAGGAGTCGCTGGCCCAAGGCAGCGGCGTCTGCCAAGACTTCGCCCACATCATGCTGGCCTGCCTTCGGAGTCGGGGCCTTGCGGCGCGGTATGTCAGCGGCTATCTGCTGACCCAGCCTGCCGAAGGGCAGCCCCCGCTGGTAGGGGCCGATGCCTCACACGCCTGGGTCTCGGTCTTTATGGGGGAAGGCCACTGGATTGACTTCGACCCCACAAACAATCGATGGGGGCTCGAGTCGCCAGGCCCAGACTATGTGCGGCTTGCGATCGGCCGCGACTATGCCGACGTATCCCCCTTGCGCGGTGTCATCCATGGGGGTGGTCACCATCGACTCGAAGTGGGCGTAACGGTGACCCGCCTCGATTAACGTCCGCGCGGACTCGGTTCCTCATAGGGACGCACCGATTCCGCCTCAAGCATGTAGCCCGTAACCCCCTGACTCGTTGCAAGCCGCGCCTCGCGCAGCGTGCCCTCGACCCAGACGGCGGCCATGCTCTCGGGTACCGCACGAATGCGACTGTTTGCTATGGGCTGTACCAGCATCATCTGGTTGGCCGGAGGCGGCGGGTAATGGATACAAGCGCCAAAGTAGGGTACGAGTAAAAACTCTCTGAGTGTATGGCGTTCGCCATCAAGCGGGACAACATAGCCCGGAATCCGTACCCGCTGATTCAGGTAGGTAGTCACAATCGGCGCTGCATTCCATTTGTCGCGCAGCTTGGTCATCGCCTTATTGGCCGCCTCGGTACCGTCTTCAAGAAACCCCAGACGGCCCATCAGAGTCATCTCCGCCTGCATCTCTTTTACCCACTTTTCTGAGATGAGGTCATCCCAGCTGATTTCCTTGATAGCCTCGGTCGCCCCCGCTGCAGCAGGCTTCTGCCCGCTCTGCGCGGCCGCCACAGACAAGGAGAACCCCGAGAGCAGCCATGCGGTCACGGTGCTCGCGACCAGTACACGAAAAAGAAGAGTTGTCATCATGCGTTATCCAAGATGAGGGGGATTGAGTCCGTCGGCCAGCGAAAGACGATAGGCACGAAAGGCGGGAAGAAGCCCAGCGCAGACCGCCGCCAACAACAGGCCAAATAAGAGGGTCAGAGATGTCATCGAGGGTAGGCCTGAGTGAACAGAAAGACCAAACTCTAGCCGCAGCCAATCGGCAAGCATCCATAGACCCAGCTGGTGCAGCACGAGACCGCCGATAATACCGGCTAGGCCCACCCAGAATGACTCTGCAAGAGCCAGCACCATGAGGCCGCGAGGCGACATACCCAGAGCCCGCAAGACCGCCAATTCGCGACGTCTTCCTGACATCGAGACCATCAGTACCGCCGCAATCGATAAAAGCCCCGTAAGCGCCACCATGGCCGTCAGCAGGGTGAGCGTATTCTCGATCAGCGCAATCGACTGCCAGAGTTCGTCTAAGGTCACGCCCGGCATCACTGCCATGAGTGCGGGGCCCGGTAGGGCCTCAATGGCGTCGCGGGCCTGAAAAATCTGCAGCCGCGACTGCAGGCCAACCAAGAGCGCGGTATAGGACTGCGGCTGGAGGGCACTGAGTTCTATAGTGGGCGCTATACCGTTCGAACCAGAGGAGAGGCCCGCGCGCCCGCTACCCAAGGAGATTCCGGGCCGAAACCCCGAGAAGGCGCCCTGGCCCCAGCCTTGATGCAGGGCCTCAAAGCCCTGTACCGAAATGATCACAGCGCGATCAATAGGCGCGCCTGTGGGCGCAAGAATGCCCACCAGCGTAAAGGGCTGATCCGCATGGTCTTGATCCAATGCATTGCCTGCTCCATGCGTTACCACCAGGCGATCCCCGAGTGCATGGCCGAAGCGCTGAGCCACCTGGGCACCGAGCACTACCTCATAGACTGCTCGTCTCGGATCGTCTACAGAGGCCGCCTCATCAAAGCTGCGGCCCTGCGCAAACTGCAGGGGCTGTCCCTGGGTCTTCAACTGCGCAAAAAGCAGCGGGGTGGTCCCCCAGACGGCAAAGCCCCGATAGCTGTCACCGAGTTGTAGCGGAATCGCCCAGTCAACCATGGGAAGGCTGCGTACCTGTTCAAGCACCTGGGCATCGATATTGCGGGTCGGACGTCCGAGTTGAAAAAGGCTGTAGAGCAGAAGATCGGTAGCACTGCCACGCGGCCCGACAATGAGATCAACCCCGCCCACCGCCTGAGAGAAGCTCGCACGGGCATCGGTGCGCACCTGCTGCACAGTCAGGAGTAAGGCCGCAGACAGGCCAATCGAGAAGACCACCATCGATAGGGCAAGCCGCCGAGACTGCGCACTTTGCCAGAAAAATCGCAGCCAAAAGCCCATTAGTCGTTGGCCCCCGTGGCACCGAGCCAGAGATGCTGATCAAAGACCTCTGCCATACGCGCATCATGGCTCACCATGACCAGGGTGGTCTTCTGGGCATGCGCAAGCCCGAGAAAAAGCCGAAGAAATGCCTCACGATTCTGATCATCCAGCGCCGAGGTGGGCTCATCGGCAATCACGAGGCGCGGTGCGCCAATGAAGGCCCGCGCTGCGGCCACCCGTTGCTGCTGTCCGACCGAAAGCTGATGGGCCGGAAGCGGCCAGAGGGTGGCGGGAATATCGAGTTGACGCAGAAGTGCTTCGGCCTGCTGCAACAGGCCTCCAGCCTGCGCCTTGGCCTGTGCGGCACGTTGGGCGAACAACCGCCCCGGGAGACAGACATTGTCCATCACCGAGAGATAGGGCAAGAGATTGAACTGCTGAAAGACCACCCCCATGGCTGCACCACGAAGGGCGTCCCGAGCCGGACCCGAGAGTTCGTGCAACGGTTCGCCCAAGACCCAACATGCGCCATGGGTCGGCTGCATGACACCCGCCAAGAGACCCAGGAACGATGACTTTCCCGATCCACTCTGTCCACCCACAAAGAGCGTTCTACCGCTATCGACCGACAAGGCAGGAACATACAGCAGCGACGACTGCCCCGGCCACGCAAAGCGTAGATCGTTTAGGCAGATGGCAAGGCCCGATGGTGGACTCGCCGCAGTGGGGACGTTCTTAGAAGTCGGAGACATGAGAAGACGGTAGCAGACCGGGCAGACACTACCGCAAAAAGGAGGAAAATCCCCTTCACTCACCCCTAGGGAATGACAATGACAACGCCCTTTCGTCCCGGCTTCGATACCCTGGCCTTACACGCCGGCGCCACCCCTGACCCCGCCACAGGTGCCCGCGCCGTACCCATTCATCTCACCAGCTCGTTTGTCTTTGAATCAGCGGATCAGGCGGCAGCCCTCTTTAACCTGGAGCAGTCGGGCCATGTCTATTCCCGGATTTCCAACCCCACTACGGCCGTACTCGAAGAACGTATTGCTGCGCTCGACCATGGGGTTGCCGGTATTGCCACGGCCAGCGGACAGGCGGCCCTACACCTGGCCATCACAACCCTACTTAGTGCGGGCGATCATATCGTGGCCAGTGCGGCACTCTACGGGGGCTCGCACAATCTCTTGCGCTATACCCTGCCCCGATTCGGAATTGAGACAAGTTTTGTACCCCCGGGAGACCTCCAGGCCTGGCAGGCCGCGATTCGGCCCACCACGCGTCTGCTCTTCGGCGAAACATTGGGAAACCCTGGTATTGATGTGCTCGATATTCCCACGCTCGGAGAACTTGCCGCATCCCGCCGACTCGTCCTGCTCGTCGATGCCACCCTGACCACCCCCTGGCTGCTGCAGCCCCTGGACCATGGCGCCCATCTGGTCTTTCATTCGGCCACGAAGTTTCTCTCGGGACACGGTACTGTGATTGGCGGTCTGGTGGTCGATGGCGGACAGTTCGACTATGAGGCCGCGGGACAACACTACCCCACGCTCACGCAACCGTATGCGGGCTTTCACAATATGGTCTTCACGGAAGAGAGTACCGTCGGGGCGTTTTCTCTGCGGGCGCGTCGCGAGGGCCTGCGTGACTTCGGGGCCTGTATGAGCCCACACACCGCATGGCTCATTCTTCAGGGACTTGAGACACTGCCCCTACGAATGGCGCGTCATATGAGCAACACCGAGCGGGTTGTCGAGTTTCTATTAAGCCACCCCTTTGTGGCCTCGGTGCGCCACCCTATGGTGGAGAGCCACCCTGGATATCGTCTGGCGCAAAAACTCTTGCCCCGCGGGGCAGGTGCTGTGCTGAGCTTTGACATGAAGGGCAGCCGAGAACAGGGGAAGGCCTTCATCGATGCGCTGGGACTCTTCTCGCATCTGGCCAATGTGGGGGACTGCCGATCGCTGGTCATTCATCCGGCCTCGACCACCCATTTCCGGATGTCGGACGAAGATCTTGCCCAGGCAGGCATTGGGCAGGGTACGGTGCGATTGTCGATCGGACTGGAAGACCCCAACGACCTCATTGAAGACCTGCGGCAGGCACTGAAGCGGGCGGAAAAGGCAGGAGGGCTGCGGCCATGAAAATACGGGATACCTATGCCTACACCGGGGGCCGCCCCTTCGATCCGCAACGGCCCTGTATGGTCTTTATCCATGGCGCTGCAAACGACCACAGCGTCTGGGGACTACAGGCCCGATTCTTTGCCCATCGCGGATTTGGTGTGCTGGCGCTTGACCTGCCCTGCCACGGAAAGAGTCTGGGTACGCCCCTGCCTTCTGTGGAAGCGGCTGGCCGATGGCTGCTTGCACTGCTGACCGATGCTGGCGTGTCGAAGGCCACACTCGTAGGCCACAGTATGGGGTCGCTCATTGCACTAGAGGCAGCCGCCCAGTCGCAAGAAGGCACAGTGGGCCCGGCTCCCATCATTGATCATCTGATCATGGTGGGTACCACTTATCCAATGGCTGTTTCGCCGCAGCTGCTGTCGCTGGCCCAGACCGACCCCCTTGAGGCGGTGGAGAACGTGGCCGCCTGGTCGATTTATAGCCTCGGGCCCAAGCCCGGCGCCCCAGGCCCCGGCACCTGGCTCTACGGCGCCAGCCGGGCGCTTATGCGTCGCATGATTCACGGGGCACCCCAGAATGCCGCCTATCTCGGGGGAAATCTCTTCGCCCACGACTTCACACTCTGCAGCCAGTATGCCCATGGCCTTGAAGCGGCCCAGGCAGTGGTCGACGGCAAGCAGCCTACGGCCTCGCATCTCATTCTTGGAAGCCGAGATCAGATGACCCCGGCGCGCGCTACGACCACCCTGGCGAAGGCCCTTCGCGCCAATATCAGCCAGCTTGCCTGTGGCCATTCCCTCATGGCTGAGGCGCCGGCGGGGCTAAGCCTCGCCATCGCGCGTGCGGTAGGCCTCCACTAAAAACGCGAGGTACGCACAACCCAGTGCGCAAGAAAACTAGGGCCTGGATTTTTCGGGCTGGGTGAGAAAGCCAATGCGCTGAATACCAGCAGCCGAGGCGTCCGAAAGAATCTCGGCTACACGCCCATAGGCAACAGCCGTGTCCGCACGCAGATGGAGCTCGATGGAGGGATCTTTCTGGGCCGCTGCGCGAAAGCGATCGATCAGCGCAGTTCGTTCGATCGCCTGGTCATAGAAAAAAACACTGCCATCTTCGCGAATCGATACCGATAAGGGCTTGACCTGCGGGCGGCTCACTTCGCTGGACGCAACCGGCAGGTTGAGCTTTACGGCATGGGTGAGCAGTGGCGCAGTCACCATAAAAATCACCAGCAGCACGAGCATCACATCAATAAGCGGAATCATGTTGATCTCAGAAGAAATCGCACCATGCCCGGAACGCTGCGAATACGAAAAAGCCATAGAAGGAGTCCTTTAGTAGCGGTGCTATTGACGCGCGGAGCCTGCGATCGTGAAGTCCTCGATGAGCTCCTGAGCAAACCCGTTAAGGTCAGAAAGCAGCAGGCGGTTCCCTCGAACAATCAGGTTATAGCCAACCACCGCTGGAATCGCCACGGCCAGGCCCAGACCGGTCATGATCAGCGCCTCACCCACCGGTGCGGCCACCTGCTCGAGCCCTGCAGAACCGGTCACACCGATAGCGACAAGCGCGTGATAAACAGCCCAGACGGTTCCGAAAAGCCCAACGAAGGGGGCCGTCGAGGCCACAGTACCCAGAAGCGTAAGACCATTTTCAAGTCGGGCGGCAATACGATCCAAAAGGATCTGGGCCCGCTGTGTAAGCGCCTCTGCTGAGCGATCGGCCTTTGAGAGTTCGGCCATAAGCCAGGAGAATGGCTCTTCCAGCGGATCAGCAGGTCGTGTTCCCACAAAGTCTGCAAGAGAGGATAGGCCTTCAATCTCTGCCCGAAACCCGTTCGAACGCCGCCTCTGCAACCAATGCAGAATGAGCCGAGCGAGAATCACCGTCCAAGACGCGATCGACATAGCCAGCAAGATGAAAAATAAGACCCAGCCCACTGTATCGGTCTGTGCCAGAAAGTGGCCCAGACCAGGGGTTGCAACATCACTCATTCAGAATCCTTCAGATTGTAAGTAAAGACCCATCTCGGTATCGTGACAGAGATTGGCTTGCTATTAATGCGATAGGGCTTAAACCGCGCCTGTCGAGCGGAGCGCAGTGCAGCCTCGTTTAGCCGAGGATAGCGTGAGGGCTCCGCCAGTGTGACCTCCGACGGAATTCCTTGATCATCGATAACCACCCGGACAACCACCTTACCTGTTTCCCCAAGATAGACCGACTGCCGTGGATAGACTCTCGGGGCAGGGATAAGTACTTCTAAATCTTGATAAGAGACTTCGGCAGGGGCAGATGGGGCGGAAGAGGTAGCGGCGGATGCTCGCACCGATTCCGATGTAGCAGCAGGCATCGGCGGAGAAGAAACCGGTAAGGTCTCTGCCAATGCTGTGGGCGAGGGGTCGGGGGCAATAACCGCTGGAGACGGCAGTGGATGCGGATGCGAAACCACAGGACGGGGTACTGCGACAGATTGTGCGGATGCTGGTGGAGCTTTATCCGGTGCGGGTGAGGTCTCTGCCTGGCGTGCGACCGAACGTACCTGTGGCGCAACAAAAAAGGCAACGATCTCTGGCGCATCAACTGCAGTATTAGAGCGATTTTGTAGTACCAGAAAGGCCAAAACGGCGTGGGCCACGAGCACGAGCAGGAAGACCAATATCCAGGGCCTTAGAACGACAACAGGCATAACCTCTTTCTGCACATCGTCATCGATCAGCCAGCGCCGGAGGGCGCATGTTCGAGAGCCGGGCCAAGACCTCTTCGGGGTCATGCCCATCAATTTGAATAGTCTTGTACCGACTCTTCTCTCCCGCTACAAGCCTTACCTGTGCACGAGTGCAACCCAGACGATCGGCGAACCAGTCCACCAGAGCACGATTCGCACGGCCCTCGACGGGACGCGCCTTAAGCCGAACCTTCAGCCGCCCATCGTGCCATCCCTCCACCTGGGTATGACGTGCACCGGCTTGGCAGTAAATGTGCAATTCAGTCATAAAGAAATTATTCCCAAAAAAGGCGCATCGAGATTCTAGTGCTCTGGCATATGCAAAAACAACGAAGTCCCCTCTATGGCAAAGACTAGTGCACTTAACCACCAGAGATCGTGTTCAGCGCCTCTAGGAGGCCTGACATAGAGGCTCACCATGCGTTGCACAAAGGTCGCAGTCTCGCGATACACTCGACTTGCATCCAGAATTTCGCAGGATAGTCACGGGAGAAAACATTACTCAGGAGGCAGGCCCTACCATGAGATTTGATTTATCCGAAGTACAGCGGTTTATTGCCGCCCAGACACCCGCCTCGAAGGTCTATATCGGCGCGGACTCTTGCCGTTTATCCCAAGGAAACACCTGGTTTGCCGACTACACCCTGGTGGTTGTCGTTCATATTGACGGTAAGCATGGCTGCAAGCTCTTCGGCGAAACCGTCCGCGAACGCGACTATGACCAGCGCGTTGACCGGCCCCAGATGCGTCTAATGAACGAAGTCTATAAGGTGGCCGAGTTATACCTAAAGCTCGCTCCTGTGTTGGCGGATCGCGATGTCGAAGTCCACCTTGATATTTCTCCTGACCCTGAGAACGGATCACACTGCGTTGTTCAACAGGCGATTGGATACATTCGGGGCGTCTGCAATGTACAGCCACGGGTCAAACCACATGCCTTTGCTGCAAGCTGCGCTGCGGACCGGTACAAGGAGCTGGCAAGCCTCTCAGGGCAGGCCGCTCGGCCTCGTGCCGCCTGAAACGTGAATAGAGAACCTTGATGATATTCGGGCCCCTGCGCCAGTCACTATAGCCACTAGATAGGTAGACAGATTGACAGCACTTCTCCATCCCGCAGTTCTCTTCTTTCTCCTCGGACTTTTTGCAGGGGCTGTTCGATCAAACCTCGAGGTACCTGCGGCAATCAGTCGATTCTTGGCGCTTTATCTGCTTATGGCACTGGGGCTCAAGGGCGGACAGTCGCTCGCAGTCACTGGGCTTACCCCCGAAGTCATCACCACCCTGAAGCTCTCATTGCTGCTGGCCTGTCTGATTCCCGTACTGGGCTTTCTTGCGCTACGCCGGGTAACCCATGCGTACAACGCAGTAAGCATTGCTGCAACCTACGGGTCCGTCAGCGCGGTCACATTTATTACTGCGGGTGAGTTTCTCGATGCCCGTGGGATCGCGCATGGGGGCTACATGGCCGCCTGCATGGCCATCATGGAGTCTCCAGCGGTTATCTTTGCGGTAGTTATAGCCAACCTCGCCCGCAAAGGCCGACTGCCAGAGGCCAAACCACTGCGATACGGAGGCGATGTTCGGCTCCCCACGGCAGGAGCACCCCACAAAGGGGGGTTTCTGGGCGTGCTGCACGAGTCGTTTACGGATGGTGGGCAACTCCTGCTTCTTGCCAGCATGCTTATTGGCTATCTCATGGGGCCAGAGGGTGCCGCCGCGATGAAGCCCTTCTCGGCAGACCTCTTCACCGGCATGCTCGCCTTCTTTCTTCTTGATATGGGCCTACTAACCGCCAAGAGCGTCCCAGCCCTAAAAGGACAATCGCTGCTGCTAATCGGCTATGCGGTCTCAGCTCCACTCTTGCATGCGCTCATTGCCCTCATCCTCAGTGCCGTAGGTGGTTTGTCCGCTGGAGATGCGGTGCTGCTCTGCGTCTTGGCGGCAAGCGCCAGCTACATCGCCGTTCCCGCTGTGCTTCGTGAAGCAATTCCCGAGGCCGATGCCTCCCTCTATCTGGGCCTATCGCTCGGAATCACCTTCCCCTTAAACATCCTGCTCGGCATTCCCCTGTATACCGCTGTGGTCCGATTCTTCTGGGGCGTCTGAGTCGGGACACATCTGTCCGCAAAAAGTACTCAGACAAAAAAGGCACCCCAAGGATGCCTTTTTTTTTTCGGAGAACCGATGCTCTCCGGGACTCTACGCCTCGCGGCTGTTAAAGACTCTAGTCGGCCGACTTGCGACGACCAGCGGCCTTAGGCGCAGAGGACATTGCCGCCTCGCCCGCCTTGGTAGCAGCATCAACGTTGTGCTCGACCATCTCGACGACCTGTTTGGCGGCCTTGTTGATCGCATCAAATGCGGAATTCGAGGCTGCGAAGGCGGACTTGACCATGGCTACCATGCCCTCAGAACCGGCCGGCGCCGACTTGGCCATCTCATTGATACTCGTGGACATCGCCTTGTTCACCTCTTCCATCCGCGCCTCGACCATTTTTGCGAACTCGGCGGCAGTCTCCACGTTGATGTTGT
>JBJOHS010000027.1:0-12168 GCA_046047535.1 Pseudomonadota bacterium | reverse complement strand
ACGGTATTCTAGCCGGTGCGCGCTGGCGGCCCACAATCTGATGCGGACTTTGGTGTTATCGCCGCGAACTTTCTTTTCGACCTAGACGAGGACAAAACATGGACTGCACTATTCGCTGGCTCGGCGGCCAGACTATGAGCTTTGTGGCCGAAACGGGGTCAGGACACAGCTTTGTCATGGATGGTGCCCCAGAGGGCGGGGGACGAAACCTAGGCCCGCGCCCGATGGAGGTAGTTTTGTCGGGCAGCGCCGCCTGCACCGCCTACGACGTGGTGCTTATTCTGCGAAAAAGCGGCATGCAGATACGGGCCTGCGACGTCGAAGCGAAGGCCGAACGGGCCGAAACCGATCCAAAGGTATTTACCAAGATTCATCTGCAGTTCACCGCGTACGGCAAGGGGCTCAAGCCAAACCTCGTTGAGCGGGCGATTGCCTTGTCACACCAGAAGTATTGCTCCGCCACCAAGATGCTCGGCATGACCGCTGAAATTACCCACGGATTTACGCTGGTCGAAGACGATGCCGCGGGGCAACAGACTGGCTAGAACCCCGCGGGCGGAAAAGAGGCGACGGCCTCAGCCGTCGCTGAGGCTTACTTCAGAACGAGATCGGCCCGACGGTTCTCTGCGTATCCAGCCTCTGTCTTGGCGGGGTTACGCGGCTTTTCCTCGCCGTTGCTGATTGTCTCGATGTTTCTGGGATTGGCGCCAATCGCCTGCAGGGCAATGCTTACAGCCTCTGCACGCTTCTGTCCAAGGGCGAGGTTGTATTCCACGGTGCCCCGCTCATCGGCATTGCCCTCGACGACCATCTTTGTGTCCTTAAGGACCGCGAGATAGTTGCCATAGGCAGAAATCGTGTTGTGAAACTCCGGCTTAATATCGAACTTATCGAAATCGAAATAGACCGAGGGCTCCACGCCAATGATGCGTGAACGCGCAAGCTCGATGGCCTGGGCCGACGCTGTGTCTGCAGGCCGGGTCGTCGCAGCCGCACGGGCTGGGGCGCTTGCCGGCGCCGGGGCTGCCGCCGCAGATGCCGGGGCGTCAGCCTGTTGCTGGGGTTTAGAGGCACAGCCGGCAAGAATGGCGAGCGAAGCTGCAGCAGCAATCCATTTCATCGTAAGGTTCTCCTTTAAAAGACGGGCTAGATCCCGAACTATAACGAAGTTATGTTGGGCGAGAAACGTACGCCGCTACGGGAAAGCCTCTTTTTTTCTTCTCTATGCACCTTCCCGAGGGCTAGGGCAAGTTCCGCGAGTCTGTCTTAAGGGCCCAACGCCAGAGGGAATCTGGCGGAAAAGGCACCACCAGAAGAATATGCTCAATGATCGCCAGCACCAGGATGGTGCCCACAAGGCTTGCGGCTGCCACTTCAAAGGGGCCCTTTGCAGCAAGGGCGTCAGACCAAAGGCCAAGCGCAAATAGCGAAGCGATCAACACGCTAAACGGAAAGAAGCCATTGATCGAACGGCGCGAAAAATAGGTGAGCAGATACCGCAGCGAGACCGGCAAAAAGGCCTCGTAGAAGTTCTTGACCCCGAGAAAAAGGTTGAGCTTTGCCGAAATACGCATGGCCCAGAGCACGACGAAGGTCTGGGCCGCCACCGAATTCGGAGCGTTCCAGGTTGGAAGAATCACCGCAAGGCCAAGCAGCAAAACGGCGAATTCGTGATGGGCGATGGCCCGAAAGGCGTGCCAGGCCCGCCATAGGCCCCGCACCGCGGGACAGGGACCCCGATTGGGGCCGGTGACGAGGCCAAGAAGAAAGGTGAGTTCCTGCCAAGACCAGACCAACAAGGCGGAGACGAAGGCGAGATAGGCGCCCAGTGGGGTGGTCATCTCCCGGGTAACCACCACCCCGGAGAGGCCCAATACCAGTGCAAACGAGGCGGCCACAAGCCCGCGACCCTGTACCCCCTGGACAGACCGTGACGTTCCCTCATGGTCTACCAGGCGCAGTATGAGCCCGGTAGAGAACCACCAGAGGCCCACAACGAAGAGAAGTGGCAGCCAGAGATGGGCCGGGCTTGTCACCGCTTCAGTGCTCACCAGGAAGGGGCGAGCCGAGCCCGCTCGGGCAGTGGCTGCCGACGAACCGGCTGGAAGTAGAGGCGGCCAAAGACGAGGGCTGCCTGGGCAGCCAGCCCAAGCCGGCGGACAAGGCCTACAACCCCGCCCTTAGCCTTCGCGGCATCTACCGCCGTCTGAATCTCGCAGAGCCGTTGCAGGCCCTGCATAAAGACGGGGCTGTCGTACTGCAGCGTTACCGGGAAGACCTGTTTACAGATCTCACTGGTGATATGGAAGACACGCTGGTCGTAGTCCACGGGATTGAGCCCCAAGGCCTTATGCATCTCGGGCCGGGTCTGGTCACGGACATACATGGTGGCGAAAACGGCGAGCTGAAAGAACCGAATCCAGTAGAGGTTGAGGCCCCGCAAGAGTTCAGGGTTTGCACGCATCAAGAGTGCAAAGGCCTCGCCATGCCGAAACTCGTCGTTGCACCACTTTTCAAACCAGAGAAAGATCGGGTGGAACCGCAGCTCGGGGTGCTTCTCAATCTGCCGATAAATCGCGATATATCGGGCGTAGCCAATCTTTTCGGAGAGGTAGGTGGCGTAGTAAATGTACTTGGGCTTGAAGTAGGTGACCTTCTTGGCCTTGGTCAGAAATCCCAGGTCGACGCCAATGCCAAAGTCTTTGAGCCACTGGTTGATAAAGCCAGCATGGCGGGATTCATCGCGCGCCATATAGCCAAAGAGCCGCTTCATATCGGGGTTCTTAACCCGCTTCTTAATTTCCGCATAGAGCACACAGCCCGAAAACTCCGAGGTGCAGGAACTGATCAGAAATTCGCGAAACTCCTTATAGAGGCCCTCGGGCAGTTGAGAGCAGTCCCCGCGCATCTCTGGAGGACGTTGAAAATGCGCATCGTTGTTGTCGGCCTCAAACTCGGCCATGAGTTTTTCCCACTCGTCACGAATCGGCTCCACGTCGAGTCGGTCAATGGCAGCGAAGTCGGTGGTGTAGAAGCGCGGCGTTAAGAGCGTATCTTGCAGGGCAATGGCTGTGGCCTCGTTAGGAACACGGTCTGCGGTCTTGCCGTAGCCGCCCTCAGCCGCCAGGGCAGCAGCACGGGCGGCGTCGAGGGTTTCTGGGGTCGGTGGGTTCATGGGTACTCCTCTTAAGAGAAAACACGGCAACAATGCGGCCAACTATGGCCGCCCTAGACACAGCACTCCTAGGGTGAGCGGGTCCCGGGCACCATGCCTTGACGAACCTCAAGAAGTGGCTGAAAGACGGCAACATTGGATGGCCCGAAGGTGGTGAGATCGATCTCACGTTGGGTCCAGGGATCCATGAGACGCAATGCCCCGTCTGCCTGCTGGCTCAGCACAAAAGGGTCGGCAGGGCTACCACCGGCCCGCAGGCGGGCCTGCGCCAGACTACGCAGCACCCCGCGGGCGAACCCCGCTTCCCCCTCAATGGAGGGGAGGCGTTGTCCGGATCGGGCATCCGTGACGAGGATGCTGCCATCGCGACTGTCTGAGAAGACAAGACTTCGACTGGCCAGCACCTCAATGACCGGTGGGGCGGGCGATATCTGTGTCTTCTGCCACTGGCTGTAGGCCGCCAAGACAATGCTGCCCCCCATGAGCAGGGCAAGGCCAAAGAGCGGCCAGCCTTCGACCTGAGGACGCGAAACCAGTCGGTCGGACATTAGGCGGTCTCCATGCCGGAAAAACCGGTCGAGGCATCCTTGGCCGGGCTACCCTGGCGTGTGGGGGTGGCAGCGGGGGTAGCCGCGGTGGACGTAGCTGAAGCCGCCTGGCGGCCATGTGCCTGGGCCCAGGCCTCATGCAGCAGTGCTGCCACGCCATCGACTGCCACAAGCCCACGCAACATGGGCTCAGGATGCCCAAATCGCCAGGGCCGGGCATGGGGCCAGAGATGAAAGTAGGCAATCTTGTCTTCTGGTAGAAGCTGCAAGGCGATCTCGCCGGCGCCTAGAGGCTGAATGCGGCGCACATCGGCGGCCTGCAGACGCTTCAGGGGAATGTTGAAGGTAAGCGACAAGACAATGCCCACCCGCATGACCACCCGACGATCGGTGATGGTATAGACAGTGGTCTTTGCTACCAGCCACGATAATGCCCAGAAGAGGCCAAGGGCCAGAAGAAACAAGGGCGTAAGCCAGGTGATCGCGGCCAACGTCTCGGCCCAAGAGGCATTGAGGCTGTACTGGTGCATACCCCGAAAGAGAAGAATGAGGCCGAAATAGACCGCCAGCCCCCGGGCATGAAAGACCTCTCGAAAGACCAGTCGGGTATCAGGACTGCCCTGCCAGATCAGACGCTCCCGAGCGGGCAGCCGCTCGGGAAGCCCATACTCTGGCTCAAACTCATGCTCGTGGCCGTTGTGCTCTGCCTTCATACCAGAGGCTCACGCCGCGACGGCGTGGCAAAGAGGGTACCGGCACCGAAGTAGGCCATGATCTTTTCTTCTTCTAAGAGCGTGATCTTCTCGGCATGGGCGGTCGAAGGAACCCCCTCAAACTGGCCTGCAAGAATCGATTCCACCGTGACCCGGTTGCCCTTGATGCGATCACGACGCACCCGGCAGAAGTTCATTGGCAGAAGGGCCGTGCGGCCGCCCTGCGTCTTGACTTCGAGGTAGCGAATCATGTGCTCGGAGCGATCCACCCAGACATCGACCACCTGGCCTGCCGCCTGATTATCAGCGCCCAAGACCGTGAGGCCCCGGGGATCTAAGTCTTGTTTGGCAACACCAAAATGGGCATCCGACCGCAGAGGTACGATCTTGTCGTGGCCTTCCCAGGTCTTGTCGGTCACATCCATACGCCGTGTGTAGGCGCCCGGGCCAATGCCAATGCCAGCGGCCTTCATGGGGTCGCCGGTGGGCTCGAGCGGCATGCCTGGAAATGGGCCAATCGCCTTTCCGGGAGGCATCGGGTCTTCAAAGTCACGCTCATGCGGGGCAATGAATTCGCCGTGAAACTTTGTCTTGTAGACCTTCGGGGTGGGCATCGGCAGAAAGCCCACCTCGCGACGCACCGAGCCATCGGGCCGATCATGCTCAATGGGAAATCCTTCGCGCTTACTCTCTAAGGTGAGGTAGACCACGAGCCAGAAAAAGAAAATCCAGAACATGTAGAGCACCACCTGCGCTACATCGATGTACTGCGTAATTGCACCAGTTCCCATAGTCGTTCTCCTTAGTGATGACGCGGGCTAGCCGGGGAATTCGGCCAACCCGAACTTCTTCGATGAGGCAGCCTGCACCCTGGAGAGACGCACCAGAGGGCCCACCGCCACAATCGTTGCAAACAACAAAACCAGTTCCACCTGATAGACCAGGCTGTAGCCAACCCCAGGGGAAGTCAGCACCTCACCGAATCGGCCAGAAACAGCCCAGGCGCTAAAGACATCACGCAGTACGCCCCCAAGAAAGATCGCTAGACCCGCGGCAGTGGCCTGGACTGCGCCCCAGGCGCCCAAGGCCAGCCCGGTGAAGCCCTGGGCATCCAGGCCCATCGCGGCGGTAAGCGTCGCTACGGAGAAGAGGCCCGCACCGAATCCGATGAGGAAGGTGCCTAGCCGAAAGGTGTTGGCTGATGCCAGGGGCTCGGCGAAGATCACCAGAGCAAAGGCCACCAGACCCACCACTGCGCCCAGGGCTGAGAGTCGATGGGGGTTAATACCCTTAAAGAGAAGACGCGCAGAGACCGCGAACGCACAGAGCGCTCCTACCGCCATGACCGCCGTAAGTAGGCTGGTAGCCGAGACGCTTAAGCCCAGAATCTCGCCGCCATAGGGTTCGAGAATGATGTCTTGCATGCTGAATGCGGCCGTACCCATGAAGAGGGCGACGAGAAACCGCAGATGACCAGGCTGGGCCACAAAGAGCCGCCAGGTCTCACCAAAGCCAGGGCGGGGCAGATGCGGGGCGGTCTTTGCAGGCATCCGTGCCTCCTGCTTCCAGAGCGCCACCACATTGAGCACCACGGCCACAAAGGCAGACCCCTGAACCACCTGAATGAGTTTGAACTTGCTGAAGTCGGCCAGCAGCAGGCTAAAGGCGATTCCCGAGACCACCATGCCGACCAGGAGCATCGTGTACATCATGGCGACCACCCGCGGCCTGTTCTCTTCAGAGGCGATATCGGTGGCGAGCGCCAGGCCTGTGGTCTGCACCGTCTGAATGCCCGCCCCAACGAGCAGAAACGCAAGCGCGGCACTCACAGGCCCGATGGCGGTGTGCCAGTGGGTATCACCCGACAGGAGAATGAGCGCAAAGGGCATGATCGCGAGCCCCCCAAACTGCAGAATCGTGCCCATCCAGATGTAGGGCACCCTGCGCCATCCCAAGACCGACTTATGCGTGTCTGATCGAAAGCCCACAAATGCCCGAAAGGGGGCAATGAGTAGGGGCAGCGCCACCATGGTGGAGACGAGCCAGGCGGCAACCCCGAGTTCAACAATCAATACACGGTTGAGCGTACCGACCATAAGGGCCATCGCCATACCCACAGAGACCTGAAAAAGCGACAGACGCAGCAGCCGAGACATGGGCAAATCGGCTGTAGCGAGATCGGCAAAGGGCAGAAACCGCGGGTCGATCTGGGCCCAACGACGCGGATTCAAAAAGGCCAGCCCCTTAAGGGCCTGAAGACCCGAGAGGGACTTCGCCGACGACAACGCTGACCTCACCGCTTTGCTCCCGACTCGGCTGCCTCGCAGTCTATTGGGGGTACTTCAGCCGGCGCGCGCTCGGCCTGAGATACGGGGGCCAAGAGCTCAAGGGCCTCGGAGGTATAGAAGCCCCGAGATACCCGCTGCCGTCGGCCAAGCTGCCAGCCTGCAAGCGCGTCTGAGTCCCGAAGCAGCCGACAGAGACGTTCGAACCGCACCGGCACGATGGCCGGTGAGCGGTCTGCCCGTGGAAACCATTTGCCCACCATCATCATGGCCTGTAAGAGTGGGCTGCTCGGGGCAAAGGTAAAGACCATGCTGCGGCGAATGCGGGGGGCCAGGGCGGAAAGGGCCGAAACCGCCTGCTCCGGCGCGTAGTGGATGAGGGAGTCCATCGCCACGAGGTGGTCGTAGCCGCCCAAGGCGGGATCAAGCATATCGCCTGACCGAAACACCAC
Organism: Pseudomonadota bacterium; assembly: GCA_046047535.1. Taxonomy (GTDB): domain Bacteria; phylum Pseudomonadota; class Gammaproteobacteria; order Burkholderiales; family Burkholderiaceae_A; genus Hahnella. The sequence goes on along the minus strand of JBJOHS010000027.1, from coordinate 4,995 downwards.
GCTGCCTGGGCCGAGGTCTGAAGGCATGCGCTGACTGGCAAGCCCCACCAGGGTGGGAGAGAGATCAATGGCCACGACATCCGCGCCAAGGCGGGCAGCATCAAATGCGAGGAGTCCCGTGCCACAACCCGCATCCAGAAGGCTGCGCCCAAGCAGTCGCTGACCATAGGCAGGCGCAACCGCAGGCTCATCTTGCTCCAGTGGCGTACGAAGGCGCACGGCGTTACCCGCCAGTGGGGTCAACTCCGTACCCAGCCAGCTTGTGATGGTGGAACGCATGGCCTCACGGCCGGCCCGCACCGTCGCCCGAATACCGCTCACGGGCGCATCGGAGGTAAGACGGGCCCAGGCCTGGGCCGCAGTGCGGTCAAAGTAATGCTCGATCTGGCCGCGCCGTTCCGCATAACGCGGGTCCACGGCGTTGGCTGGTGTTGGGCTGGACAGCGAGGGGCTCATCAATCAAACCCTAAGAGATCAAAGATCTCACGGTCTTTAAGCGACTCGGGCGCTAAGGGGTCTGTACCCGCCCAGAGACTGGCCGCAAGCCGCAGATATTCCTCTTGCACCGCCCGCAACTCCGGAGAGTCTTCCATCTCAAAGAGCGTCGACTTCTTCAGGCGACTGCGTCGAATGACATCGAGGTCAGGAAAGTGGGCGAGGCGGTTGAGTCCCACGCGGGCGGCGAACTTATCAATCTGATCGGTCTCGCGGCTGCGATTGGCAATGACACCGCCGAGGCGTACCTTGTAGTTCTTCGCCTTTGCGCCAATCGCCTGCACGATGCGGTTCATGGCGAAGATAGAATCAAAATCGTTGGCCGCCACAATGAGGGCCCGCTCGGCATGCTGCAGGGGCGCAGCAAACCCGCCACAGACGACATCTCCCAACACATCAAAAATTACGACATCGGTCTCATCGAGTAGGTGGTGCTCTTTGAGCAGCTTCACAGTCTGCCCCACCACATAGCCCCCACATCCAGTACCTGCCGGGGGACCTCCTGCCTCGACGCACATCACCCCGTTATAGCCCTCGTAGACGAAGTCTTCGATACGCAATTCCTCAGAATGAAAGTCCACCGACTCCAGCACATCAATGACGGTGGGCATGAGCTTCTTGGTGAGGGTAAAGGTGGAATCGTGCTTCGGGTCACAGCCAATCTGCAGCACCCGCTTGCCAAGCTTCGAGAAGGCGGCCGAGAGGTTTGAAGAGGTGGTGCTCTTCCCGATGCCTCCCTTGCCGTAGACCGCAAAGACCTTGGCATTGCCAATCTTCATATTCGGATCGAGCTGCACCTGGAGGCTGCCCTCCCCATCGGGGGGCGGCTGGCGCCGAATCTCTGCAAACGGCACGGATACGGTGTTCATGAGGTCACTCCTTGGTAGACACCTTCGATACGATCTTCAAGTTCTTCACCTGCCCGCCGCAGAGCCTCAAGGGTCTGGGCATCGGGTTTCCAGTAGTTACGCTCGGAGGCCTCAAGCAGGCGTCCTGCGAGCTTTGCCGAGGCCTTGGGGTTGAGCTTTGCAAGTCGGTCACGCATGGCGTCATCGAGCACAAAGGTCTGGGTGAGTTGGGCATAGACCCAGGGCTGCACCTGGCCTGTGGTGGCCGACCAGCCCATCGTGTTGGTGAGATGGGCCTCAATCTGCCGCACCCCTTCGTATCCATGGTCGAGCATGCCCTCATACCACTTCGGGTTGAGCATCCGCGTGCGGGTCTCCAGCGCCACCTGTTCCGAAAGCGTGCGCACTACGCCCGTTCCAGCGGTCTGATCCCCGATGTACACCGGCGTATCAAAGCTCGTGGGAGGCTGCGAGGGAGCCGCTGCCACCTTGGCACGACGGATAGCACGACTCACGCCACCCAGCGTGTCAAAGTAGTTGTCGACCGTGGTGACGCCAATCTCGATGGAGTCGAGATTCTGATACGCAAGCCCCACATCCTTGAGCACAGACTGCAGCAGGGCAGGCTTCTGCAGAGGTTGACCCGCACGACCATAGGCAAAGCCTTTGCGTCGGGTGTAGGCCTCGGCCAGTTCGTCTTCGTCTTCCCAGCAGCCCTGATCAACGAGGTGATTCACGTTCGCCCCGTAAGCGCCATCGCAATTACCAAAGACACGCAGGGCCGCCGTCTCGAGATCACAGCCCTGGTCTCGCTGATAGGCCAGGCTGTGCTTACGAATAAAGTTCTGTTCTTCGGGCTCGTCGGCGCTCGCCGCAAGAAAGGCGGCCTCCGCCAGCATCTTGATCTGCAGAGGCAGGAGGTCACGGAAGATGCCCGAGAGTGTCACCATGACATCGATACGGGGGCGACCCAATTCTGTGAGTGGAATGAGCTCCGCCCCTGCGAGCCTGCCAAAACTATCAAACCGTGGTCGAGCGCCCATGAGGCCGAGCACCTGGGCAATCGGGCCGCCTTCGGTCTTCAGGTTGTCGGTTCCCCACAAGACCATGGCGATCGATTCGGGAAGCCCATGGCCCTGCTCTTGGTGGCGTGCGAGAAGCCGCTCAGCCTGCTTCATGCCGTCGACCACCGCAAAGCGACTGGGCATACGGAAGGGATCAAAGCCATGCAGATTACGGCCCGTGGGCAGAATCTCCGGGGTATGCAAGAGATCGCCTCCGGGGGCAGGCCGAATAAACTGTCCATTCAGGCCTTTCAGAATGGCGCGCAGTTCTCCATCGCCCTGGGTCTCGCGGTTGACCCGATCGAGCATCACCAGCAAGGCATCGGTAGCATCGTCAAGGGCACCGTTCGCCCGCACGGCTGCGCGGGCGGCGTGCAGGCCCTCTTTGTCATCGGCCTCTACGAGGGCCGCAATCGCCCCAGTCAGCGGCGCAATATTTTGCAATGGGGCATGGGCCTGGGCCATCGCCGTTAGCAATTCCCTTCGGGAGTCTGCCGACATGGGGCGCCCCACCACATGCAGCCCCTGAGGGATAAGCGTCTGTTCGCACTCCACAAGACTCTGCTGCAGCCGGTAGACCACCTGATCAATCTCGGCGAGGCGTAGGACAACAGACTTCTGCCCTGGCGCACACAAGTTCTGGGCCGCTTCTATGAGGGCAGGACAGGTCTCCTGCAGGTCAAGCAGCCTGGCCTGTTCGGCCATGACCGTAATGAGGCCCGCACGCTCCGACTCTACCGCGAGGGGTTCTGCCAACGCTGCGCCCTCTGTGGGCGCAAGACCGCGCCACCGGTCAATCGTCTGCTTCAACTCTTGCAGCCCCGCGTAGAGGCCAGCCTGGCCCACCGGCGGTGTCATGTGACTAATGAGCGTGGCTGCAGCACGCCGCTTCGCAATCGTGCCCTCAGACGGATTGTTCGAGGCATAGAGGTTGAAGTTGGCCAATGGCCCAATCAGCCGTTCAGGCCAGCAGGAGCCCGAACTGCCCGCCTGCTTACCCGGCATGAATTCCAAGGCGCCATGGGTGCCAAAATGCAGCACCGCATCGGCCCTAAAGTCTTCGCGCAGGTAGCGATAGAAGGCCGAAAAGGCATGGGTGGGCGCATGCCCCTTCTCAAAGAGCAGACGCATCGGGTCGCCCTCATAGCCAAAGGCCGGCTGCACACAGAGGGCCACATTGCCAAGGTCGAGCCCGAGCACAAAGAGCTGTCTGCCATCGGTGAGCTGTCTACCAGGCGCAGCACCCCAGACCGCCTCAATCTCCTTGAGCCAAGGCTCTCGGGCCACATGGTCTTGGGTGGGAATACGGGCCATCACGTTGGCATCGGCGCCATAGGTCTCGGCATTGCCCTTGAGCACCGCCTCACGCAGCGCATCGGCATCAGCCGGCAGATTTAAAACCTGATAGCCCTCAGCCTTCAACGTCACCAGGGTGTTGTAGACCGACTCGAAGACCGAGAGGAAGGCGGCCGTACCCACGCTGCCGCCATTGGGTGGGAAGTTAAAGATCACGACGGCCACCTTGCGGTCATGGGTGCGCTTACGACGCATGCCCACCAGACCAGCAACACGGGCGGCCAGTTGCTCGGCGCGTTCTGCGCAGGAGACCATATCCTGACCTGTGGGCTCGGTATCGAAGGTGCAGTGGCGATGACAGCCCTGACAGGCCACGCCCGCCGTACCCGGGCGACCACCAAAGACCATGGGGCTAATGGCGCCATCGAGTTCAGGAATGGCCACCATGATGGTCGACTCCACGGGCATGAGGCCACGGGCGGAGCCCCCCCAGTCGGCCAAGGTCTGGAACTCCACCGGATGGGCTGCGAGGTACGGCACATCGAGCTCTGCGAGGATCTCTTCGGCCGCCTGCGCATCGTTGTAGGCAGGGCCACCTACCAGCGAGAATCCCGTAAGGGAGACCACCGCATCGACCTGTACCTGGCCATTCTTCAAGAAGAAGGCCTCAATCGCGGGTCGTGCATCAAGGCCCGTGGCAAAGGCCGGTACCACCGAGAGCCCGCGGGCCTCTAAAGCCGCGATCACACCATCGTAGTGCCCCGTATTGCCCGCCAGTAGATACGACCGCAGCATGAGCAGGCCCACCCGCCCCTGACTTCCTGCCTTCGGCAGCTTTGCGATTTGGTCGGTGATGCGGCCCGTCATCTGCGGGTGATAGACCCCCACCTCGGGATACTCCACCGGATCGTGGGCCGGCAGCTGATTACGGAAGGCTTCTCGTGTCCCCGTGGCATAGCGGTTTATAAGAAACGCCGCGAGATGGACCATGTTGTCTTCTGATCCCCCGAGCCAGTACTGCAGGCAGAGGAAATACGCGCGCACGTCTTGGGCGGTACCAGGAATGAAGCGCAGTATCTTTGGAAGCCGACGCAGCATCCGCATCTGGCGGGCCCCATTGCTGCTCGGCGAGGCCTTGTTGTTGCTGCCCTTTAAGCGTTTGAGCATGGCCATCATGCCCGAGGCGGGTTTGCCCATATCAAACCGGCCAATCTTGGTCAGGCGCACCACTTCGGCAGCCGACATGGCACAGACCATGGCATCTACCGCGTCGCGTCGCTTCTCGAGCAGAT
>JBJOHS010000026.1:0-14212 GCA_046047535.1 Pseudomonadota bacterium | reverse complement strand
CCGAGATTCGTCTGGCTAAGATCGCCCATGAGCTTCTTGAAGATCTTGATAAAGACACGGTTGACTTTGGGCCCAACTACGACGGCTCTGAGCGCGAACCCCTGGTCTTGCCCTCTAAGATTCCCAATCTGCTCATTAATGGGTCTTCTGGTATTGCGGTCGGTATGGCTACCAACATTCCGCCGCACAACCTTTCTGAAGTGGTCGCGGCCTGCCTGAAGTTGTTGGCCTCGCCTGAGGCCACGGTGGATGAACTGATGGAATGCATTCCGGCACCGGACTTCCCCACCGCGGGAATCATCTACGGTATTGAGGGTGTTCGTGAGGGCTACCGCACAGGACGAGGCCGTTGCGTCATGCGGGCCAAGACCCATTTTGAAGAGATTGATAAGGGGTCACGTCAGGCCATCATCATCGATGAGCTGCCGTATCAGGTAAACAAGCGTGTGTTGCAAGAGCGCATGGCCGAGTTGGTAAATGAAAAGCGGGTCGAGGGTATCTCCGACATTCGGGATGAATCCGACAAATCGGGCATGCGGGTAGTGATCGAGCTCAAGCGCGGTGAGCTGCCCGAGGTGGTGCTCAACAACCTCTATAAAAATACCCAGCTACAAGACAGCTTTGGTATGAACATGGTTGCCTTGGTTGATGGCCAGCCCCGTACTCTCAATCTCAAACAGATGCTCGAGGCGTTTCTTGACCATCGTCGCGAGGTGGTGACACGCCGTACAGTCTTTGAGTTGCGTAAGGCAAGAGACCGCGGCCATGTCCTGGAAGGGCTCGCGGTGGCGGTCTCAAACATGGATGAGATGATTGCCATGATTAAGGCCTCGCCCAGTCCCACAGAGGCAAAGCAGGGGCTCATGGGGCGCGCCTGGGGTGCTGCCCTCGTGCAGGAACTCCTGACCCGGGCCACCGAGACCACGGTTGCCGAGGCATTTCGTCCAGAGGGCATTTCGGCCGACTACGGACTGAAGCCAGACGGCTATTGGTTGAGTGATGTGCAGGCGCAGGAAATTCTGCAGATGCGGCTGCAGCGTCTGACAGGCCTTGAGCAAGACAAGATCGTGACGGAATACAGGGAGATTATCGAGACCATTGCCGACCTGCTCGATATCTTGTCCAAGCCGGCCCGCATCACGCAGATCATGGTCGATGAGTTGGAGGCGGTACGTAAAGAGTTCGGCGATATACGCCGCTCGGTCATTGAGCACAATGCCGAGGAACTTCAGACCGAAGACCTGATTACCCCCCAGGATATGGTGGTCACGCTCACCCATACGGGGTACATGAAGAGTCAGCCACTTTCTGAATACCAGGCGCAGAGACGTGGCGGGCGCGGCAAGAGCGCCACCGCGACGAAGGACGACGACTGGATTGACCAGCTCTTTATTGCGAATACCCACGACACGATTCTGGCCTTCTCCAACCGTGGCCGTGTCTATTGGCTGAGGGTCTACGAGGTGCCCCAGGGGTCCCGTGCCTCAAAAGGCAAGCCCCTTGTCAATATCTGGCCACTAGAAGAGGGCGAAAAGATCACGGTCATCCTCCCCGTTAAAGGGTTTGAGGAGAACCGGTATGTCTTCATGACAACCGCCCTGGGAACAGTCAAAAAGACGCCCCTGACGGCCTTTGCACGACCCTTAAAGCGGGGCATTATTGCCTGCTCGCTCGATGAGGGCGATTACCTCATCGGTGCTGCGATAACCGATGGACAGCACGATGTCATGCTCTTCTCGGACGCAGGCAAGGCAGTGCGATTTGCCGAGGACGATGTGCGCCCGATGGGCCGTGAAGCCCGCGGTGTTCGGGGCATGATGCTTGAGACGGGCCAGACGGTGATCAGCATGATCGTGGCGGAGGATGAGTCTCAGTTTGTACTTACCGCAACTGAAAATGGCTATGGCAAACGCACGCTAATCTCAGAGCATACCCGCCACGGACGTGGGACAAAGGGAATGATCGCGATTCAGACCTCCTCGCGAAATGGCAAAGTCGTAGCTGCCTGTCTGGTTAGCGAGACCGATGAGATCATGCTGATTACCGATAAGGCGGTTGTGGTTCGCACCCGGGTTGCAGAGGTTCGTGCCCTGGGCCGAGCGACTCAGGGCGTGACGCTGATTGCCGTAGATGAGGGCAGCACGCTTGTCGGCGTCCAGCGAATCGCAGAGTCTGATGCGATCGAGGTCGCTGAGGAGACCGGTCTTGTATCGGACAGTGAGGCATCTCAGGACGGGCAGTAGCCGACGCTTTTATGACCGATGCGTTGCTTCAGGTCTTTCTAATCGTCGGCGTAGGGATTCTAGTGGCCCGGCTGGGCTGGATTGACGAGGCCTCTACCGCCCTCTTCTCCAGCCTTGTTTTAAAGATCTTCTTGCCTGCACTGCTCTTTCGTGCCATGGCCTCCGTGGATTTTCAGGCCCTCAGTGCGTTGCCGATTGCGAGCTACCTCTCAGCGACGGTCTTGGTCTACGGCCTTGTCTATTTTCTGGCGACTCGATCACGCCTTGCGAGTATCTATCAGGTAGGTGCTTCCTCTCCGGATGCCAGCAACTCCGGGATGAAGAGAGTAGACGAGGTGCAAGCAGCCGCCGGGCTTCCTACCGGAATCGGGGTCTCGCTGGCGCTGTCCTCTACGTTTTCAAACAATGTGATGGTCGGTATCCCGATCGTAAAGCTCTTCTTTGGGCCGGACGGACTCGTCGTCTTGTTGACAGTACTCACCATGCACTCTCTGGTACTTCTTGGTCTGGCTGTGGTGGGGTTTGAAATGTCATCTAAAGGGCGGTCTCGGCGAAGCAGACTTATGACTGCCAAGCAGCTCGTGCAGATGGCAGTGCTGCACCCGGTCGTCATACCCATTATGTTGGGCCTCGTCGTTAGTGCGGCAGGTATCCCATTGCCTGTACTGCTTGACTCCACGCTCCTTTCCATGGGGCAGGTCGCGATACCCTGCTGCCTGATGCTTCTTGGCGCCTCGATTTTTCATAGTCGTAATCAGATCGAGCCCAAGGCCGTTGCTCCCGCTGTGTTTTTTAAGCTTGTGATTCATCCCAGCGTTGTCTTTGTCATCGCCAGCTTTATCTTTCAGCTACCCCCATTAACAACGGCAGTGCTCACGACCATGGCTGCGCTGCCGGCAGGCGCCAATACCTATCTTCTTGCCCAGCGTTACAACCAAGGTGTTACGCTGAGTGCGACTGCGGTGGTTGCCACTACTGCGGTCTCTGCGTTTTCGATACCCTATGTACTTTCCCTCTTTGCCCATGTCGTTTAACCATGTCTAACCGACCTTTTAATTTCGCCCCTGGCCCTGCGGTCTTGCCAGAACCTGTTCTGCAACGGGCCGCCGAAGAGATGCTGAGCTGGCAAGGGTCGGGCATGTCGGTCATGGAAATGACCCATCGTGGCCCACTGTTCTCGAAGATTCACGAAAAGGCCCTTGCAGACTTTCGCGCGCTTCTGGGCCTCGATAGCAATCATGAGGTCTTGTTTATGCAAGGTGGGGCAACGGCCCAAAACGCCATCGTCCCCATGAATCTCTTGTCGCGCAATAACCGATGTGATTTTGTTCATACCGGGCACTGGTCGGCCAAGTCCATTGAAGAGGCCAAGAAATATGGGGATGTTCATCTTGCTGCAACAGCGGCTGACCCTCAGGGCCTATACCCTGCGTTTGGGTACATTCCCCCGCAAGCGCAGTGGCGGGTACGCCCTGATACAGCCTACCTCCATATCTGCGGTAACGAGACCATCGGCGGGGTTGAGTACCATCAGTTCCCCCACATGGCTGACCTCGGCGCGATCAATGTACCTCTGGTCGTTGACATGTCCTCCCATATCTTGTCCCGACCCATGGACTTCTCCGCAATCGACCTCGCCTATGGGGGGGCGCAGAAGAATATTGGGCCCTCCGGCCTCACCTTTGTCATTCTTCATCGGCGACTGATCGAGTCTGTCGCACCGAAAGCGTTGCCTAGTTGCCCAAGTGTCTTTGACTATCGCAAGATCCTTGAGAACAATTCTCTTCTCAATACCCCCTCGACCTTTGCGATTTATATGGCAGGACTGGTCTTCGAGTGGCTCATTGCGGAAGGCGGGGTAGAAGAAATGGCCCGGCGCAATGCGAGGAAGGCCAAGATGGTTTATGACACGCTCGACGCCTCCTCGTTTTATCGGACACAGGTTGATCCGGCCGCTCGGTCGCAGATGAACATTCCTTTTTATCTACCGGAGGATCGGCTTTATGAGTCTTTCCTGCGGGGCGCGCAGGAGGCTGGACTGCTCAACCTCAAGGGGCATAAGGCGGTGGGAGGGCTGCGGGCGAGTCTCTACAACGCCATGCCGGTTGCGGGCGCGGAGCGTCTCGTTGATTACCTCAAGGCTTTTGAAAGGTCACATGGATGATGATGCCTCTTTTCGGCAGGCCGGCGGGTGAGTAGCGAAGACCTTCGCAGCCTACGCGATCGCATTGATGCGATCGACGAAGAGATCGTGCGCCTGCTTGTCCAGCGGGCCGCTGTCGTTCAGCAGGTGGGGCTTGTGAAGCAGCAGTCGGGTGCACCTGTGTTTCGGCCCGAGAGAGAGGTCTCGATTCTCGAGCGCCTCTGTGCCGCGAATCGTGCCGAGGGAGGCGCGCTGCCTGATGCCTCGATTGCCGCAATTTTTATCGAAATCATCTCCGGCTGTCGTGCCTTGGAGCATGTACTGAAGGTCTCCTACCTTGGTCCGGCCGGCACCTACAGTGAGCAGGCCGTCCGCCTTCTCTTTGGTCATCGGGTAGAAGGGCTGGCCTGCGGGTCGCTTGATGAGGCCTTGCGCATGGCGGAGACGGGGCTTGCCGATATTGCCTTGCTACCGGTGGAAAACTCGATTGAGGGAACTGTCGGTCGTACCTTGGATCTGTTGCTCTCTACCCCGTTGGAGGTCTGCGCAGAGGTCTCCATTCCCATTCATCATTGTCTCTTGCATAAGAACGGCAACAAGTCGGAAGTTCACCAGGTTGTAGCCCATGCCCAGGCGCTTGCCCAGTGTCAGGGTTGGCTGGATCGTAACTTGCCAGGCGTGGCCCAGCTGGCGGTAGCCAGCAATGGTCATGCAGCGAAAATGGCAGCCGAAGATGCAGGCCTTGCGGCTATTGCAGGCCAGGCAGCCGCCTCGCTCTATGGACTTCAGCCAATTGCGGATCGGATTGAAGATGATCCATCAAATCGAACCCGGTTTGCGGCGTTGGGGCGATTTAGTCCTGGCCGCTGCGGTGTTGATCAGACCTCGTTAATTTTGTCTGTCCCAGACAAGGCGGGCGCCATGCTCTCTCTTATCGAGCCGCTGTCACGTCATGGGGTATCGATGAAGCGATTTGAATCCCGGCCTGCGCGTAATCTCGGTGGTACCGCCTGGCAGTACTTTTTCTACATCGATCTGGTTGGTCATAAGACCGACACCGCGGTTGCGCTCGCTCTCGCCGAAATTCAGACGACCGCAGGAATGTTCAAAATGCTGGGATCTTATCCCCTCTTTGAAAAGCTCTCGTCTTCGTCGGTCAGTCCACGACGTATGCCCCTAGACATGACATCCACTTCTCCGCAGTCGTTGCCGTAACGTACGGCATCTATCCCTCTATCTTATTCATCACGATTTCGTATGCAGATCTCTGACCAGGCCCCCGACTATATTCGTGCCATTGCCCCCTATCAGGCAGGAAAGCCTATCGCCGACATCGCACGTGCGTATGGCTTTTCGGAAGACCAGGTGATCAAGCTTGCTTCTAATGAAAATCCTTTGGGTATGAGCCCCAAGGCACGTGAGGCCATGCAGCGGGCAGCAATTGATCTTGGTCGTTACCCGGATGGAAATGGCTTTGATCTGAAGGCCGCTCTCGTGCGGCGCTTTGGGCTTGACCCGCAGGAGATCACCCTTGGCAACGGCAGCAACGACATTCTTGAAATGGTTGCCCATGCCTTTCTGCGTCCAGGCACTGAGTCGGTCATGAGCGCCCACTCTTTTGCGGTTTATGCATTGGCCTCGCAGGCGGTTGGTGCAAAGCTTGTGGTAGTTCCCGCCCGAACAGCCGATCTCGGCCATGATCTCTCTGCGATGGCCAAGGCAGTAACCCCTGCCACCAGCGTGGTCTGGATCGCCAACCCCAACAATCCCACGGGCAGCTTTATTCCGGGTTCCCAGGTCTATGACTTCATTCGTTCGGTACCCCCCTCTGTTCTGGTTGTTCTTGATGAGGCCTATACCGAGTATCTGCCGCCCGAAGATCGCTATCCCGCACTTGATTGGGTCCGAAGCGTTCCGAATCTGTTGGTGTCGCGGTCCTTCTCCAAGGCCTATGGGCTCGCGGGATTGCGGGTGGGCTACGGTGTTGCCAATGCCCAGGTTACCGATCTTTTGAATCGGGTACGTCAGCCCTTTAATGTGAATACGCTTGCCCAGGCAGCCGCTGCTGCAGCGCTTTTTGACGAAGATTTTTTGACTGCCTCGTATGCGCTGAATCGTGCCGGTCTTGCCCAGCTCAATGCAGGCCTTGCGGCCTTTAATATTCGGTGCCTGCCTTCGTGGGGAAACTTTTTGCTCGCCGATCTCTCCGGTCTTCCAACCTCTTCCCAGCGGTCTGGCCAGGGGCTCTTTGAGGCCCTGCTCGTCCAGGGCGTCATTACCCGGCCGGTTCAGGGCTATGGTCTGCCGCAGTATCTGCGTATCTCTGTGGGTACAGAAGCTGAAAATGCAGCGCTGATTGCGGCGATTCCAAAAGCCTTAGAGCAGCTGCGAACGGCCGCCTAAGAGCTGTGTAGGCGAGATGAGGCGGGGGGGGGGTGCACCTTCATGATTGATCGTCTTCTTGTGGTGGGCACTGGCCTGATGGGGGGCTCAGTGGCAGCGGCAGCCCGTGCGCATGCGCGTGCGCGGGAAATCTGGGGGGTCGATCCCGCACACGGCCAGACTGCCCGCGACCTTGGGCTGGTGGATCGGTCTTTTGACTCCCTTTCGCTGGCCTTGCATGAGGCGCTTCAGGAGGCTGGGGCCGAGAATGCTCAGATGGCCGTGGTTCTGGCGGCTCCCGTCTCAATCCTGCCGACCTTTCTCCGTCCGCTCGCCGACCATCATCTCTCTCGCCCTTGGTCTTGGGTAACCGAGATTGGCAGTACAAAAGGGCCTGTCGTCTCGGGTATGCAGATGTTGCTCTCTGACCATTCTGTGCCTGAGGTCGCTCGCACCGCCTTCGCCCGCGCTTTTGTCCCCAGTCACCCCATGGCTGGCGCGGAGCAGAATGGGCCGCAGGCCGCCCACGCGCAACTCTTTCATCGTGCCCGAGTCTTGGTGTCTCCGCTTCCGTCGTCTGGGGCCGAGGCGGTCGCTGAGGTTGAGGCCTTTTGGGCTGGCCTTGGTGGGGTTCCCAGTCAACTTCCGATTCAGGACCATGACCCGCTTCTTGCCGCCATTAGCCACTTTCCCCACCTTATTGCTTACGCGCTGGCGGGTATGCTTGCCACTGGCCCTTCAGCATCGGTAGCCCAGAGCCTCTACGGCGGCGGGCTGCGCGATACGTCGCGGATAGCCGCCTCGCCGGCAGGCCTCTGGGCAGACATCCTTCTGCAGAATCGTCAAGCAGTTCTCGATCTCGTGCCCCAATGGCGGCTTAGCTTTTCTGAGATTGTTCAGGCGCTTGACGCCCAGGATCGCAGTGCCTTAGTCGCTGCTCTCGACCGCGGCGCCCAATGGCGGCGTGGGTTTCACTAACCAGGCCACGTGCCCACGATATCTCCGCTACCGTTATGTCCGAGATCGTTCTGAGCCTGCGTAGGGGCGCCCGGGGGCGGATTCAACTTCCGGGCAGCAAAAGTCTTTCTAACCGCGCTCTCTTGTTGGCTGCGCTTTCCCGGGGTGAGACCGTACTCTCCGGCCTGCTTGTCTCTGAGGACACCGCAGTGATGATCGACTCTCTCCGGCGATTGGGTGTCTCTGTCGATGAGGCTGGGGCGACAGCATCTGGAGAGACCGGCATGTCGCTTATCGGCGTTGACGGTCAGTTTCCTTCCCTTGGCTCTGAAGACCAGCCCATTGACTGCTTTGTCGGTAATTCAGGCCTGACCATTCGTACTCTCCTTCCCGCCTTGGTGGCCTCCATGTCGCTTCAGGCGAGTCGAGGCCGGCAGACCAAGGGCTGCGTAGTCTTGCGTGGTGTCCCCCGCATGCATGAGCGGCCGATTGGTGATCTGGTCGATGGGCTCCGCGCGGTTGGCGCGCAGATCGACTATCTCGGTGCGTCGGGCTATCCGCCGCTGCGCATTCGGGCGGCGGTGCTACCTAAGGTCGCGGTTATTCGGGTGCGGGCGAGTACCTCCAGTCAGTTTCTTACCGGACTGCTGCAGGCCGCTCCGATACTGGCCTGTCAGTGGGAAGCCGCGGTGCAGATTGTCGTAGAGGGGCCGATGATTAGCCGCCCGTATATCGATCTTTCGGTGGCGATGCTCTCCTCGTTTGGTGTTCGCGTAAAGGAACTGTCCCCAGGCACCTTCATAGTCGAGCCCGCGGTCTTCAGCGACAACCGGTCGACCGCATTTGTCAGTCCGGGCGATCTTGCGGTGGAGGGCGATGCCTCCTCGGCATCTTATTTCCTGGCGGCAGGTCTTCTGGGCAGCGGCCCGGTGCGCGTCTGTGGTGTCGGCCGAGGGAGTCAACAGGGCGACATTCGGTTTGCCGAGGCCCTCGTTCAGATGGGTGCCCATGTCGCCTGGGGAGATGACTTCATCGAGATCTGTGCCAGCGCGCGGAATGCGGCGGGTCAGCCGATACTTCAGGGTATCGATTTGGACTGCAATGCCATACCTGATGCGGCTATGACGCTGGTTCCGGTCGCGTTGTATGCACAAGGACCTACTCGGCTAAGGAATATTGGTTCGTGGCGGGTAAAGGAGACCGACCGGATTGCGGCTATGGCCGCAGAGGCCCGCAAACTTGGCGCCCATATTGAGGAGGGCGATGACTACCTGGTTGTTCATCCCCCGAGTCAACTGCGTTCGGCCGCTATTGAGACCTATGACGATCATCGGGTGGCGATGAGTTTTTCGTTGGCGAGCTTTGAGCATCCGGGAGATGTGTCGCCTTCGGCGGCTTCTAGAGTCGTTACGATTCTTGATCCTGGATGCGTGGCCAAGACTTTCCCAGACTACTTCGAGGCGTTTTCCGCGGTCGCTGCGCAGGCGGTGCCCGTCATTGCCATTGACGGGCCTACCGCCTCTGGCAAAGGCACCGTTGCCGCCCAGGTGGCGAAGGCCTTGGGCTTTCGTTACCTCGATAGCGGTGCGCTCTATCGCCTGCTTGCCTTACAGAGCCTGGTTCGAGACATAGCAACCACCAACGACGAGGCCCTCTCGGACTGCGCCCAGAGCCTCGATATCGACTTCACCGCCGACCGCATCACGATGGACGGCCAAGATGTCACCGAGGCCATTCGCGCGGAGAACGTGGGAAATCGGGCCTCAGAACTTGCGGCGCGCCCGGTCGTGCGTAGGGCGTTACTTCACCGTCAACGCGATTTTGCCCGACTGCCTGGCCTAGTGGCAGACGGTCGGGATATGGGAACCGTGGTGTTTCCGCAGGCTGTGACCAAGATCTTTCTTACCGCGTCGGCCGAGGTTCGGGCCGAACGCCGGTTCAAGCAATTGATCGACAAGGGAATTCCCGCTAAACTAGAAGGCCTTTTGGCGGATTTGCTGGCGCGCGATCATCGAGATTCTACCCGGGAGGTTGCGCCTCTGCAGTTTGTTGAAGGGTCCGGGGTTGTCTATCTCGATACCACGAGCATGACGATTCCACAGGCCGTCGAGGCCATTCTGCGGGCGTATCGCTCTTCCGAGTCTGCCTAGCCTTTAGCCTCGATATTTTTGCGCATTTGCGCGTTACTCCATCGCTAGCGCAGTCTGGCGGTGTGTTTTTGGAAAATCTAACGAATGTCTCTTGAATCCACTGTTGCAAGCGCTTCAGCGCCCGAGTCTTTTGCCGCCATGTTCGCGGAGTCTATTGCCCGTCAAGAAATGCGGGCTGGCGAGGTCATTACCGCCGAAGTTATTCGAATCGATCAGAACCATGTGGTCGTTAATGCCGGGCTGAAGTCCGAGAGTTTTATTCCCCTTGAAGAATTCCTGAATGATCAAGGTGAAGTCGACGTTAAAGAGGGCGACTTCATCTCGGTGGCTATCGAGTCACTTGAAGATGGTCGCGGTGAAACACGCCTGTCCCGTGATCGCGCAAAACGTCTGGCAGCCTGGCTCAGCCTTGAGAAGGCGCTAGAGGCCTCAGAACTCGTAACCGGCACTGTCACCGGAAAGGTCAAAGGCGGGCTCACCGTGATGACCAATGGCATTCGTGCCTTCTTGCCGGGCTCGCTGGTCGATACCCGTCCGATGAAGGATACCTCTCACATCGAGGGCAAGACCCTGGAGTTCAAGGTCATTAAGCTTGATCGCAAGCGCAACAATGTGGTCTTGTCCCGTCGGGCAGTCATCGAGAACAGTATGGGTGAAGAGCGTGCCAAGCTTCTTGATAACCTGAAGGAGGGCTCCACAGTTACTGGTGTTGTGAAGAACATTACCGATTACGGCGCGTTCGTAGATCTTGGCGGGATCGACGGCCTTCTTCACATTACCGATATGGCCTGGCGTCGCGTCCGTCATCCGTCTGAAGTCCTCACCATTGGCCAAGAAGTCAGTGCCAAGGTACTGCGTTTCGATCAAGACAAAAATCGTGTCTCTCTTGGCATTAAGCAGCTCGGAGATGACCCGTGGGATGGCATTGCACGTCGTTATCCTCAGGGTTCTCGTCTCTTTGGTAAGGTCACGAACATCACCGAATATGGTGCGTTTGTGGAAATCGAGCCGGGCATCGAGGGTCTGGTGCACATGTCCGAAATGGACTGGACCAACAAGAATGTCACCCCGGGTAAAGTGGTTCAGGTCGGTGATGACACCGAAGTCATGGTGCTTGAGATCGATGGCGAGCGGCGCCGCATTTCCCTTGGCATGAAGCAGTGCCGGGCCAATCCTTGGCAGGAATTTGCGGCCACCGCGAATAAGGGCGACAAGGTCCGCGGTCAGATCAAGTCGATCACCGACTTCGGAGTCTTTGTGGGGCTGCCCGGCAATATCGATGGCCTGGTGCACCTCTCTGACCTCTCTTGGTCAGAGACTGGCGAAGAGGCTGTGCGCAACTTTAAGAAGGGTGACGAAGTCGAGGCTGTGGTTCTGGCCATCGACGTAGAACGTGAGCGTATCTCTCTGGGTATTAAGCAGCTGCAGGGAGACCCGGTTGCTGGCTACGCCAATAAGCTCGAGAAGGGTGCAATCGTTACGGGCACCGTGAAGTCTGTCGATGCCAAGGGCGCGATCGTTGCGCTTTCCGACGATGTTGAGGGCTATCTGCGCGCCTCTGACATCTCGCGCGAGCGTGTTGAAGATGCGCGGACCCACCTCAAAGAGGGCGATTCGGTCGAGGCAATGATTGTTAATGTGGATCGTAAGACACGTTCGATTAACCTCTCTATTAAGGCCAAAGATTCTGCAGAGGCCGCTGACGTTCTCCAGAAGATGGCCGCAGAGAGCAACGCCTCGTCAGGTACCACCAACCTTGGTGCGCTCCTAAAGGCCAAGCTCGATGGTCAGTCGGAGTCTCGTGACTAACGCGCTGTGTGCGTATTTCTCTCTGATCTTTTTTCTTATTTCTCGCGGCAATGACCCGGTCCGAACTCATACAGCGGCTTACAGAGCGTCTCAATGATGTCGGCCGGGGCCAGGCGTCTCAGCTTGGTCAGAGAGACTGCGAGGTCTCTGTACGGGTGCTTCTTGACGCGTTGACCACGGCTTTGGTGCGGGGACAACGTGTCGAGATCCGGGGGTTTGGTACGTTTTCCGTGAATAGTCGCCCCCCCCGCGTCGGGCGTAACCCCAAATCGGGTGAGCTTGTCTCGGTACCCGCAAAACGCGTGCCGCACTTCAAGCCGGGCAAAGAACTCCGACAGCGGGTCAACCAGCCCCATGATCCAGGTTGATCCGTCCTGGCTTCTGGCCCTTCCTCTGTTGTTTGCCTTTGGTTGGTTATCAGCCCGTATTGAATCTCGACAGGGCAGGGCACGGCGTGAGGTAAATCTTGGTAGCCTTGTTAGGGCTATACAGTCCTTAGCCTCCGGAAAGAGGGCGCAAGCGGTCGGTCCTCTACTCGAGGCGGCGCGCGAATCACCAGAACTCCTGGGCATACAGCGTGCGCTCGCCGATCTTTTCCGCCTTCAGGGTGAACCAGACCGGGCGATCGAGGTACGTCTTTCCTTGCTGGCACGAGCGGGGCTGAGCCCAGAAGTCTCTGAGGCGGTCCTCTTTGAACTCGCCCAGGACTATCTTGCGGCAGGCATCATGGATCGGGCTGAGGCCTGTCTTGAACCACTTCGGTCCAGCGGGCTGCGGGGCGATGCGGCTGCCGTGGAAGTGGCCATGTATCAGCAGCAGCGTCGATGGCTCGATGCCTTGGCCGCCCTCGATCGGTGCCCATCAACGGACGATCCGGATAGTCGACATCGTCGCTTCCATTTCCTGATTGAGGCGGGCCGTCTCGATGAGGCCTCTGCGCTTTGGCCGGATCACCCACGTATTCTGAATGCCCAGGGGACCCACACTGGTCGCCACCTCTGCACGCGGTGCGGCTTTCGGACAGAGCAGCATTACTGGCAATGTCCCGGCTGTATGGCCTGGGATAGCCTCACGCCCCTCCTTGGTAATGCTCGCCCTTCGTCTGAGACTCAGGCAGCTTCCGGCTCGCTAGCCTAACCCTCCTTTTTCTTTCTTAGGAGGGTTTTTATGCAGTCTCTAGATCACTCTGTATCGCATCGATTCGTGCGTACGCTTCGTCAATCGGTCTTCGCCGGTCTTCTGGTCTTTGCCTGTGCGCTGACCCTGTCAGCGATGGCCGCCGTCAATCCCAATCAGGCGACACCGGCGGAGTTAGAAACGATCCGCGGGATCGGCCCCAGCATGGCCGCACGTATCATCGCAGAGCGCCAAAAAAATGGCCCCTACAAGAGCCCGCAAGACTTCGCACGTCGTGTCTCGGGGGTAGGCCCCAAGCGGCTAAAAGCATTTCAAGACGCCGGGCTTGCCATTCCCGTAGCGAAGCTACCCGAGCCGAGCCGGCCCCAGTAAATCCTGAAAAATCCTTCACAATGCGGCCATGACAGCGCAGGGGAACCCGAAGAACGGCTATCGAGCCCTGGTCATTGCCTACTGGCGGCTTGGCCGTTTTGACCGTCCCGTCGGTACCTGGTTGCTGCTCTGGCCCACACTCTGGGCGCTCTGGCTCTCCGCGCAGGGTCTGCCCGAGTTGCGCCGTCTGGCCGTATTTGTGATCGGAACTTTCCTCATGCGTGCCGCAGGCTGTGTCTTAAATGACCTTGCGGATCGGCGGTTCGATGGTCATGTTCAGCGAACCGCAGCCCGCGTCCTGGCTACGGGTGAGGTCTCCGTGATCGGCGCAGGTCTCTACGCGCTCATCTTGCTCGCAGCCAGTGCTGGCCTACTCTTTTTTCTCAATGAACTCGCCCAGCAATATGCCTTGGTTGCCGCCTTTCTCGCGGGTGCCTATCCATTTTTTAAGCGTTTCTTTCCTTATCCGCAGATTGTTCTTGGCATGGCCTTCGGATTTGGCATTCCTATGGCCTTTGCAGATACGCTCGGGCAGGTTCCCCCTATAGGTTGGGGTGTTTGGCTCTTGAACCTCGCCTGGGTGGTGGCCTACGACACGGCCTATGCCATGGTTGATCGAGAGGACGATCTGCGTCTGGGCCTTAAAAGTAGCGCCATCAGTTTCGGTCGCTATGACTGGCCTGCCGTCGTTGCCCTACAGTTGGTCTTTATTGCTGGAATGGCCTCACTACCAGCATATCTACCCCTGGGTGGGGTCTACATGGCCGCCTCTGGTCTGGCAGCCGCCTACTCCGTCAGGCTCATGGCGCGTCTGCGTAGCCGCTCCCGCGAAGACAGCTTCGCCGTCTTTATCAAGAGTCATTGGGTTGGGGCAGTACTCTGGATCGGCATGGTCCTCGACTTTGCGGCGAAATCTGGTCCGCCCCCTCTCTAGAGATGCCATTGGGCCTAGTCTGCTGCGTAGTCTTTGGCCATTTCTTGGGCCCGTTGGTGGGCGGCCTCAATCGCCCTGCGCATAA
>JBJOHS010000025.1:0-46968 GCA_046047535.1 Pseudomonadota bacterium | reverse complement strand
ACCGCGGGCGACGCTCATCGCGAAACTTGGTCTGAATCTGATAGAAGTTCTTAGGCAGCTGCTTCCAGCTCTTAAGTTCTGCGCGGGCAATGTCGGTAATGACCTCTTCGCTTGTGGGCTGAAATGCGAAGTCGCGCCCATGCCGATCCTTTACGCGGAGGAGTTCGGGCCCCATCTTGTCCCATCGGCCGGTCTCCTGCCAGAGTTCTGCGGGCTGCACGATCGGCATCACAAGTTCGATGGCGCCTGCGGCGTTCATCTCCTCGCGAATAATGGCCTCGACCTTGCGAATGACCCTCAGGCCCAGGGGCATATAGGAATAGATTCCTGCACCCAGACGACGGATCATTCCTGTGCGCAGCATGAGCCGATGGCTGGTCACTTCGGCATCGGCCGGGTCTTCTTTAAGGGTCTGAAAGTGAAAGGCAGAGGCGCGCATAGACCGTAGAGTGTTTTGGAGGGTTAATTGAGAAGAAGGATGCAGTGCTTCGTATAATTCAAGGATTATGCTCGATGAATTTGGCTACCGACCCAATGTGGGCATTATCCTGATAAACGATGGCAACCAGGTCTTCTGGGGCAAGCGGGTGCGGGAGCAGGCCTGGCAGTTTCCGCAAGGCGGGATCAAGCGCGGAGAAGATCCCGAGCAGGCCATGTTTCGAGAATTACAGGAAGAAACGGGCCTGCGGCCCGAGCACGTGCAGATTCTTGCGCGTACCCAAGACTGGCTGCATTACGATGTGCCCGCCCGCTGGGTGCGGCGCGAATGGCGTGGGCTCTACAAAGGCCAGAAACAGATCTGGTATCTCCTTCGCATGCTTGGCCAAGATTCCGACGTTCAGCTGCGTTCTGGCACGGAGAAGCCCGAATTCGATGCCTGGTGCTGGCACGACTTCTTCGTTCCGCTTGAGACCGTGATTGAGTTCAAGCGGGATGTCTATCGCTTAGCGCTTGGCGAATTAGCGCGTTACATCTTTTCGGCTGACGAGGTCAGTACTAGATTGTCTCGGTGTATGAGTTCGGGCTCTTCAACGAAACCAAGTACGTCTTCAATCTGATTTGAAGGCTTGCCCATGATGCGGCGGGTCTCACTGGCTGAGTAGTTCACAAGCCCCCGGGCGATCTCGGCCCCACTTGGGTCGAGGCAGGAGACCACATCCCCGCGGTCAAAGCTGCCCTGCACTCCTACGACGCCAATGGGCAAAAGAGATCGACCGCGCGACACCAAGACCCCGGTGGCGCCTGCATCGAGCATCAGCGCACCTCGAAGTTGTAACTGATCGGCCATCCATTGCTTACGCGCGGCGAGCATGGGGACATCGGCCACAAGCAGACTACCAAGCGACTCTTCGTAGGTGAGCCGGGTGAGCACCTCGTCTTCTAGGCCGCTTGCAATCACCGTATGGGCACCACTGCGTGAGGCCCGTTGGGCCGCCCGCACCTTGGTGGCCATACCCCCGGTTCCAATCTTTGTCCCTGCACCACCCGCCATAGATACCAGGCCTGGGTCATTAGCCCGTGCCCGGCCAAGGAGTCGGGCCTGCGTATCTCTGCGTGGGTCTGCGGTGAAGAGGCCTGCCTGGTCGGTAAGGATCACCAGGAGCTCGGCCTCCATGAGGTTGGTCACCAGCGCGCCGAGGGTGTCGTTGTCCCCCAGCTTGATCTCGTCGGTTACGACCGTGTCGTTCTCATTGACCACCGGTACCACACCGAGCGCGAGCAGGGTGTTAAGCGTTGCCCGAGCATTGAGGTAACGGCGCCGGTCAGAGACGTCCTCGTGGGTCAGCAGAACCTGCGCAGTCTGTAGGCCGTGGGCGAGGAATCCCGCCTCATAGGCCTGGGCTAGGCCCATCTGGCCGACGGCCGCAGCGGCCTGGAGGCTATGGACTTCGCTGGGCCTTTCCTGCCAGCCGAGGCGTTTCATACCCTCGGCGATGGCCCCGCTTGAGACAAGAATCACTTCGCGGCCCTGACGGCGAAGGGTTGCGATCTGGGCGGCAAACCGCGCGATGGCGGCGGGGTTAATTCCCTTGCCCTGGTTGGTCACAAGGCTTGAGCCGAGCTTGACCACCCAGCGACGTGCCTGGGAGATCTCCTGTCGGCGGTCTGTTGCAGTCATGTGGATTCCGACGGCAGGCAGCCAGAGGTGCTGGCACTAAGCCAGAGATAGATCTGCTGCATCAGTGGTTCAAGCCCCTCTCGCGTGAGCCCCGAGGTATAGAAGACGGGACCCTTCCACTTTAATGACTTGTTCATCGCGGCCCAGCGCGCATCGCGCTCTTCATCGGCAAGCATATCGGCCTTGTTCAGTACCAGCCAGCGGGGCTTGGCGGCGAGTTCGGGGTCGTAGCGGGCCAACTCCTTGGCAAGGGCCAGCACCTCTTGGGCGAGCTGTTTTCCTATCTGGGTCTCGGTCTTCTCCTCCAGGCCTTGGGGTGCGAAGTCTACGAGATGCAGGAGCAGGCGGGTGCGCTGCAGGTGCCGAAGAAACTGGTGGCCGAGTCCTGCCCCGTCGGCAGCACCCTCGATAAGCCCGGGGATGTCGGCGATCACAAAGCTCTGGGCCACGCCGATGCGTACGACGCCTAGCTGCGGGCTTAAGGTGGTGAATGGGTAGTCGGCGATCTTGGGGCGGGCGTTTGAGGCGGCCGCCACCAGGGTGGACTTGCCCGCGTTGGGCTTACCGAGAAGGCCCACATCTGCCAAGACCTTGAGCTCGAGTTTGAGTCGACGGGATTCGCCCAACTCTCCAGGGGTGCACTGCCTCGGTGCCCGGTTGATACTGGATTTGAAATGGAGATTGCCAAGCCCGCCACGCCCACCTCTGGCAAGCAGCACTTTTTGACCATCTTCAGAGAGGTCAAACAAGACCTCCTGGGTATCGGCGTCCATCACTAGGGTGCCGACGGGCATACGCAAGACAAGGTCGTCTGCGCCTGCGCCGTACCTGTCTGACCCCTGGCCCTGTTCGCCGTTTCTCGCACGATGCAGACGCGCATAGCGGTAGTCGATAAGGGTATTAATGTTGCGATCAGCCAGGCCCCAGATCGAACCGCCTCTGCCCCCATCCCCGCCGCTTGGCCCACCCTTGGGAATGAATTTTTCCCGACGAAAGGCCGCGACTCCGTTGCCGCCTTTTCCGGCGTGGACTTCTATCGTGGCTTCGTCAATAAATTTCATGGCATGTAAAAAAGCCCCGCGTGGCGGGGCTTTTTAGAACGTTGCGGCTCGAGATGGTAACGAAGACCCCGACCTTAACTCGCCACAACACTGACGACAGATTTTTGAAGCGGGCCGTGTACCGAAAAATGTACCTTGCCGTCGACCAGGGCGAAAAGCGTATGGTCTTTACCCATGCCGACGTTCTCGCCTGGGTGGAAGACCGTACCGCGTTGACGCACAAGAATGTTGCCGGCAGATATCGTTTCTCCGCCAAAACGCTTCACACCAAGGCGCTTTGCCTCTGAATCACGTCCGTTGCGCGTAGAGCCGCCGCCTTTTTTCTGTGCCATTTTTTAAATCCTCTTGTTTCTCTCCCCGGCTGCCTGCGCGCCGGGCCGCACCTAAATCATGACCGAAACTCTGATCAAAACCCCAGACTAAATCAACCCCTTCAACCCCTTAAGCGCTCACCACCGAGCCATCGGGCCGCACCATTGCTTCAACCGAGAGTTCGGTGTAGTTCTGGCGGTGTCCCTGGGTCTTGGCATAGTGCTTACGACGACGATGCTTGAAGATACGTACCTTCTCTCCACGCCCATGCGAAATCACCCGAGCCTTAACGCTCGCACCTGCCAGCACGGGGGTACCGACAGCCAAGCTGTCGCCCTCACCAAGGGCAAGAACCTCAGACAGGACACACTCGCTACCGACGTCTAGGGCAATCGTCTCTACCTTAAGCTTCTCGCCAAGGCCTACCCGGTATTGCTTACCGCCGGTTTTAATTACTGCATACATAGCCAACTCCATTAGGCAAAATAGGGCAACACAAACGGCTCACGAACTACCATCGCGCCCGTTCTTCCCGTGGTTAGTCGTGGTTAGTACTTAGGGCTAGGTGTGAAAATTCGAAGCCCTCTAGTATGCCTCAGCCGAAAGGCGAATTCAACATCTCGAAAAACCGGCCCAAGAGGGTCAGGCATAATTTACTCAGATGCCGCAGCCAGACCAAAACGCCTCCCCTAACGCCTACCTGCACGCTTTGAGCCTTGTCGCATCCGAGATGGCCTCGGTCGATCGGGTAATTCAGGCGCGGCTCTCGAGCGAAGTGGCCCTTGTCGAGCAGGTTGCGCAGTACATCATCCAAGGCGGCGGCAAGCGTATGCGGCCTGCCCTTCTGCAGCTCTGTGCCAAGGCAGTGGCCGCCCATGCCGCAGGAAATCCCAGCCAAGTCGATCGATTGATTCGTGCATTGCCGAGCGAGGCCTTTGACCAGATGGCAGCGATCATCGAGTTCATTCATACCGCCACCCTCCTGCATGACGATGTGGTCGATGAGTCGGGATTGCGCCGCGCACGTGAAACAGCCAACGCGGTCTTTGGCAATGCGGCCAGCGTGCTGGTGGGCGACTTTCTCTATTCCCGCTCCTTTCAGATGATGGTGGAGATCGGGTCTATGCCAGTTATGGCGGTGCTTGCCGAGGCCACCAACGTCATTGCTGAGGGCGAGGTCTTACAGCTCATGAACTGCCAAGACCCTCATGTCGACGAGGCGCGGTATCTCCAGGTTATTCGCTATAAGACGGCGAAGCTCTTTGAGGCGGCCGCCTGTCTACCGGCTGTAGCCCAAGACTGCCCTGCCGATTTGATTGCCGCCTTTTCAGCCTATGGCCGTCATCTGGGCACGGCCTTTCAGCTCACTGATGATGTGCTTGACTACAGCGGCTCGGAAGATGCCCTGGGTAAGCGTCTTGGCGACGACCTTCGGGAGGGCAAGCCTACGCTGCCCCTGATTTATCTTTTACGCGAAGGCCAGCCCGCGGAGCGCGACCTCGTCAGGCAGGCTATTGAGTCGCCGGAGACGGCCCCGTTGGACCGCATCGTTGCCTTGGTAAAGGCCTCGCCGGCCC
The DNA here is from genome assembly GCA_046047535.1 of Pseudomonadota bacterium. Taxonomy (GTDB): domain Bacteria; phylum Pseudomonadota; class Gammaproteobacteria; order Burkholderiales; family Burkholderiaceae_A; genus Hahnella. The sequence continues at coordinate 41,899 of JBJOHS010000025.1, read as the reverse complement.
TGGACTACACCCGAAAGGCGGCCAGGGACGAATGCGCCCTGGGGCATGCCGCCATCTTGGGTGTCGGCGCCTCGGTCTTTAAGACGGCCCTATTGGATCTGCTGGACTTTGTTTTGACCCGGGAGAGCTAGACCACCACGTAGCCGTTACTTTCCCGCCTGCTGGAATAGGTGCGGGGTAGGTGCGGGTATACAATGCGCTCGTGGTTACGTGCTGAAGGCATGTCGGGGTGTAGCTCAGCCTGGTAGAGTACTGCGTTCGGGACGCAGGAGTCGGAGGTTCGAATCCTCTCACCCCGACCATCGTTTTTTGTCGCATGTCTGCGATATCGACCGGGTTTTTCGGTTCTTGTTCCGGATACACTACGGTTCTCTTACTTTAATTTGTAGGAATCTTTGAGCGAGCTTCCGTTGTGGGCCCAGGGGCTTGCCCTGTTGGCGCTCTTACTGGCTTCGGCATTCTTTTCGATGTCCGAGACGGGCCTTATGGCCGTCAATCGCTATCGGATGCGGCATCTTGCAGAAAAGGGCCGCCGAGGCGCGAGGCAGGTCTTGGCCTTGTTGGGCCAGACAAACCAGCTACTGGCCACGATTCTCATTGGTAACAACCTTATCAATGCGGCCTTAACGGCACTCATTACGGCATTCGCGATTCGTGCCTTTGGCAACAATGATGAGGTCTTAGCAATCGCGACCGCCTGCGCGGCGGGCTTACTGATCGTTTTTGCTGAGATTCTGCCCAAGATCATTGGTGCTAATCGACCTGAGATGGTGGCTATGGGCGCGAGCTATGGGCTGCGGCCCATGGTCTTTGTCGCTAGACCCCTTGTGGCGGTAGTCAATGGACTGGTCTCGGTGCTGCTCAGGGTTTTGCAGTTTCGGTCCAACACAAATGGCAGTAGCGGTCTGACCACAGAGGAGCTGCGCTCGGCGGTGCTGGAGTCGTCGGGCTTTATTCCGAGTCAGCATCGTAAGATTCTGCTCAATCTCTTTGATCTCGAAGATCTCCAAGTGGACGACGTCATGGTGCCTCGGGGCCGTATTGAGGCCCTTGATCTCGACGAAGACGAGGCGGTCTTAATTGAGCAGATATCGACCTGTTTTCATAACAAGCTGCCGGTCTACCGGGGAGACCTCAATCAGATTGAGGGCGTTCTCCATGTGCGTAAAGCGCTGGCGCTTGTCTCGCGGGAGCTGTTTACCAAGACACTCCTAAAGGAGGCCCTGCAGCCGGCCTACTTTGTGCCCACGGGCACACAGCTCTTCACCCAAATGCAGTTCTTTCAAGAGAATCGACAGCATCTGGCGATCGTGGTGGACGAATATGGAGAGGTGCAGGGCTTAGTTACGCTCAAAGACATTGTGGAAGAACTGGTCGGCGAGTTCTCGACCCAGGGACCCCATGCGCGACGAGAGGCCCAGTGGGGCGAAGATGGCAGCGTGACGGTCGATGGCATGTCGAGTGTGCGGGAGCTTAACCGCAGCCTTGGACTGAACCTGCCGATTGAGGGGCCCAAGACCATAAACGGCCTCGTCCTCGAGGCACTACAAGATATTCCTGACGCCAATGTCAGTCTGAAGATCGGTACGGTGCCGATTGAGATACTGCAGCTCCAGGGGCGCGTTATTCGCCGCCTGAAGGTCTTTCGTCCGCTGTCAGCGCCAGCAGCGCCGCAGCCCGTCTCGACCCAGTCTGCTGCAGACGATTCACTGGTGCCGTGATGGAGACTCAGGCAGGGCTGGCCCTGAACGATCCGCTGCTGTTTCCCTTGGCTGCAGCAGCGGCAGCCTGGCTTAGCTTTTTTCTGCTGCAGCGCTGGGCGCGGCCCGAGTTGATTTATTGGCTCTCGGAGGCTGAGGCAGACCAGATCCTTGCCCGGCCTGCGGTCTGGCGCATTGTGGCTTTCCTTACCGCGGGTGCGGAGGTTTTGCTTGTCTCCTCCTTTCAGGGAATGCCCTCTCTGCCCACGAGTCTGTCGATGGGAGTACTAACGGCAGCCCTTATGCTCTTGGCGATGGTCGACCTACGGTGTCGGCTTCTTCCCGATCGGATAACCTGGCTTCTTGTTGGGCTCGGGTTCGTGGTCGCCCTGGCAGGCCTTTCCGTGCCAGTTGGCGAGGCCCTGCTCGGCGGCCTGATCGGGTATTGCCTGCCGTGGTTGCTGGCTCTGGTCAGTCGCCGACGTCGGCGGTCAGAGTCAGATTCCGAGTCGCTGCCGATGGGCCGCGGAGACTTTGCCCTTATAGCGGGTCTGGGGGTCTGGTTGGGGTTTTCTAACCTGCCATTGGTTCTGGTTATTGCAAGCCTGGGAATGCTCCCCGTGGCCGCATGGGGATTGATTCGAAATCGCTGGCGCCTCTCTACTGCCTTACCTTTTGGCCCCGCCCTGGCCTTTGCGGGCCTCTTTATGCTGCCCTGGGCAGGGTTTGGGCTTGGATAGTCTGGACAACAACGGCCGATCACCCGCCTCGGGCGTCCGGGCTGTGGTCTTGACCGGCGGCATGGGGGCAGGAAAATCCACCGCGGCGGCAGCCTTTCTGTCTCTGGGCCTAACGGTCATAGATGCCGATGCACTGACCCATCAGCTCACGGGCCCAGGCGGGGAGGCCCTACCTGCTTTACAGGCCGCCTTTGGGGAGAGGTTGGTGCGCACCGCCTCAGGGCTCGACCGCCAGGCGATGCGGGCCGAGGCGTTTAGGGACCCCGAAATCCGTCAACGGCTTGAGTCGATCATTCATCCCCTGGTTGCTGCCCAGGCCGAGCGGCTTTTACTGGCATCACAAGGCCCCTATGCGGTCTACATGGTGCCGCTCTGGGTTGAGCGCCAGGGCACCGATAGGTCACGCTGGCCAGGCTGGGCCTGGCGCGTTCTGGTGATTGACCTACCAGAGTCTCTGCAGCAGGCTCGTATCCGTGCCAGAAGCCCCATGCCCGAAGAAACCCTACAGGCCATGCTGGCTCGGCAGGCCAGCCGGGAGCAACGGCTCGCGATCGCCGACTACACGATCTGTAACGACGCTGGTCCGGAGGCCCTAGCGGCGGCAGTAGTCCGTCTTCATGGCCAGCTTTTGCGCGATTTGGCCGCAGAGGCCAACGCCAATCAGACATAATGGCGGAATGACTCTGGAGACTTCCGAAACCCCATCAGCAGTGCTGCCTGAAGGCGCATCCTCAGGCTGCTTCGATACGCCCCTGGGCATGCGCGTCTTTGAGTTTCCGTGTAACGAGCGGGTTCGTATTTTGTTGCGCGTTGAGTGCATGACGCGCCGTATTAACTACTTTGCGCAGCAGTCTGATCAGTTCGCCCATGAGGCCTGTCTGCACACCCTGTTTGAGCTCTACGAGTTGTTGTCCAGCCGTGGCGATATTAAAAATGAGCTGCTGCAAGAATTGGATCGTCAACGGGCCCAGCTTAATCGTTTTATGGGCCAGCCTGGGGTGTCGGCAGAGCGGCTTAATGCCATCTTGCAAGAGGCGGCCCAGGCCCATACGGCCCTGGCCGATGTACCCGTGCGGCTCGGCCCCCACATTCCCGAGTTTGACTTCCTGCAGAGTCTGAAGGGCCGCGTGGGGATTCCCGCGGGTAGCTGCCCCTTTGATCTGCCGTCCTATTTCATCTGGTTGCATCGGCCGGCCCAGGAACGTTTCGAGGCGCTTACCCGCTGGATCAATACCCTAGCGCCTTTGATGCGGGCTACAGATCTCTGTTTAAAGCTCCTCAGAGAGGGCGCAGAGCCCCAGAATTACGTCGCTCCAAATGGCACCTTCGAGCTCAATCCGGAAGGTCGTATGGCACGGCTGATTCGCGTTACTTTGCCCGCGAACCCTGAGTATGTCTGCGAGGTGAGCGCGAATAAATATGTAGTTGCAGTGCGTTTTAGAACCCTCGACACAGAACTTCACCTAAAGGCTATCGAGGGCCCTTTGGCCTTTGAGCTGGCCCTGTGTGACTTTTAAGGCATCTTAGGGTGCCTCTCCCCGCAGTCGGGCCAGTGCCGGAATGGTGGCGGGCAGCAGCGGGTAGGGATAGGGGCCGTGGGGATGCACCCAGCAGAGTTGCTGACCTTCACGGGGGGCAGGCTCTCCGGCCCAGCGTTGTACCCACCAAAAGTGCAGCTGCACATGGGCATGGGCATACCGATGAGAAATCTCCCAGCCCGGCTCGGCCTCGAGAATAGAGAGACCGAGCTCTTCCTGCAGTTCGCGTGATAGCGCCGCCTCGATGGCTTCTCCAGGCTCGCGTTTCCCCCCAGAGAATTCCCACCAGCCGGCATAGACTTTCCCTGATGGGCGAGAGGCGAGCAGAACCCGTCCGTCGCCGGGATGCCGAATCATTCCGACTGCCACATGCACCAGTGTTGAAGCGGGCATCTTATGGCTTATGGCTTCGGGCTGTCGTGGCCCGCGACCCAGTCTTTGGCAAAGGCGAGCGCTACACGTCCAGACCGTGATCCTCGCTCAAGTGCCCACTGTAGGGCAGCCCGATGGGCAGAGGCCTGCTCGTCCTTCGACAGGCCGTATTGGTGGAGCCAGTGGTCGACGATGTCGAGATAGTCGTTCTGATTAAAGCTGTGAAAGGAGACCCAGAGACCGAACCTCTCGGATAGAGAGATTTTTTCTTCGATAGCCTCGGCTGGATGGATCTCACCATCTGCGTCATAGGCCGTACCTAGGTTCTCTCGCATTGATTCGGGCATAAGGTGCCGACGGTTGGAGGTGGCATAGACCAGTAGGTTTGAGGACTGGGCTGCGAGGCCGCCATCGAGTACGGTCTTGAGCGCCTTATAGCCCCCTTCTCCGGACTCAAAGGAGAGGTCGTCACAAAAGACAACAAACCGCTGCGGCTGGGCCTCGACGATCTCGGCGATCCGAGGCATATCCACCAGATCGTCCTTATCGACTTCAATAAGGCGAAGCCCTTGAGACGAAAATTCTGTAAGGCAGGCGCGGACCAGCGAGGATTTTCCCGTGCCACGCGCCCCGGTAAGGAGCACATTATTGGCCGGCAGTCCGCTGACAAATCGGCGCGTATTTTGGACTACCCGGTCGACCTGGCTGCTGACATGCAGAAGATCCGCCACGCGGATTTTCGCGAAAAGGGGCACAGGCTTGAGAAAGGAGACCTCTCCCAGAAGCGTTGATCGGCGTACCCACCGAAAGGCGATATGGTCGTCAAAGTTGGGCGGTGCGGGTGGCTCGGGCAGCAGGGCGTTGAGCTTTTCAACCAGCGCCTCGATCGCCGTGGGGGCCACGGCGGAGACGGAGCCGGCTGAGGTGGTGTGGGGGGCGGAGGGCATAGGAGAGTTCATTCGTTTCTGCCCGACTACGAGCGATAGTCGGCATTGATAGAGACATAGTCGTGAGAGAGGTCACAGGTCCAGACGGTGGCCTCAGCCTGGCCTCTCTTGAGGCGTATAGAGACAGTAATTTCGTCAGACTGCATGACTGCCTGGCCTGCGGCCTCTGTATAGCTTGATGCGCGGCCGCCATGCTCTGCCACAAGTACATCATTGAGGAGGACCTCAATCTTTTCGACCTCCAGGCCTGCAACGCCGCTGTATCCGATTGCCGCGAGGATACGCCCGAGGTTAGGGTCGCTTGCGAAGAAGGCGGTCTTCACCAGTGGTGAGTGGCCGATGGCATAGGCGACTTGGCGTGCCTCATGGGCACTGCGCGCCTGGCTGACAGCGATGGTGATGAATTTGGTAGCCCCTTCACCGTCTCGTACGATGGCCTGGGCAAGTGACTGGCACAGGCCAATGAAGGCCTCGGCAAACCGGGGCCAGTCAGGATGGCCAGGCGAGAGAGTAATCTTGGAGACCCCCGTAGCTGCTGCGACGAGCGAGTCGTTTGTCGAGGTATCACCGTCGATGGTGATGGCGTTAAATGACTGGTCTGCGGCCTCTGACAACAGGGCCTGCAGGTCTGCCGCAGGCACCGCGGCATCGGTGGCAAGAAACCCAAGCATCGTAGCCATGTTTGGCCGAATCATGCCGGCCCCTTTAGAGATTCCGGTGAGAACCACTGCACCGGCCCCAAGTACCACCGTGCGCGAGAAGGCCTTGGGCTGGGTATCGGTGGTCATAATGGCCTCGGCGGCATCGAGCCAGTCGGCGGAGCGCATCTGACCCAGGCCCCCTTCGAGCTTCTCGATGGGCAGATGTTCGAGGATGACGCCCGTAGAGAACGGCAGGACCTGCTCAGGGGCCAGCCCGAGCCGTTGTGCCACTGCCTGGCAGCTACGTTGGGCATTCTCCATACCCAGCGCTCCCGTGCCAGCATTGGCGCATCCGGTATTGACCAGTACCGCCCGAATTGTCTCGGGCTGACTGATATGTTGACGGCATAGGACCACCGGGGCAGCACAGAAGGCATTCTGGGTAAAGACGCCTGCCACGGTGGTGCCAGCGCTGAATTCCATAAGCAGAAGATCTTTTCGGTTAGCCTTGCGGATACCGGCCTCGGCCACGGATAGTGATACCCCAGGGACGGGCCGAAGACTCTGGCGCTCTGGTAAGGGAAGTCGAACAGGCATTGCGCTAGTCCTCTCGAATCCACTGGGCAATCTGGGGCGCGAAATAGGTCAGTACCCCATGCGCTCCAGCCCGCTTAAAGCCCATCATGGCCTCGAGAACACAGGCCCGCTCGTCAAGCCAGCCATTGGCAGCAGCGGCTTTGATCATTGCGTACTCGCCGCTGACTTGATAGGCGAAGGTGGGTACGCCAAAGGCCTGCCGTACCCGCCAGACAATATCGAGGTAGGGCATGCCAGGCTTGACCATGACCATATCGGCCCCCTCAGCAATGTCGAGACCCACTTCCCGCAGCGCCTCCTCGCCATTGCCTGGATCCATCTGATACGTCTTCTTGTCGGCCTTGCCGAGGTTGCCTGCCGAGCCTACGGCATCGCGGAACGGGCCATAGAAGTGGGAGGCGTATTTAGCGGCATAGGCCATGATGCGGGTGTGGATGCAGCCCTTGGCTTCGAGGGCCTGGCGGATGGCTCCTATGCGACCGTCCATCATGTCCGAGGGGGCCACGATATCGACCCCGGCCTGGGCCTGCATGACCGACTGTCGCACCAGCACCTGCGTCGTCTCATCGTTCAGGATGCGGCCATGGTCGTCGAGAAGGCCATCTTGGCCGTGGCTGGTGTAGGGGTCTAGGGCCACATCAGTCATTACACCGAGGTCTGGGAACTCCTTTTTGAGGGCAGAGACCATCTTCGGTACGAGTCCTGTGGGGTTATAGGCCTCTGATCCCAGGGGGTCCTTCTTGGCTTGGTCAATAACAGGAAAGAGTGCAAGGACAGGAATTCCGAGGCGAACCATCGTCTCGGCCAGCGGAAGGAGTTGATCCAGGCTCAGTCGCTCCACCCCCGGCATGCTGCCCACCGGCTGCCGTACGCCCTTACCGTCTAGAACAAAAACGGGGTAAATGAGGTCATTGGCAGAGAGTGAATACTCCCTGACAAGACGGCGGGACCAGTCGTCCCTTCGATTGCGACGCATCCGAAGGGCTGGAAATGGGGCAGTATTCATGCGTTTTTTCCCTTGAACTCGAGCGGGCCTGAAAAAATTTTTAAAAAAAGATGCTTTTTTTTCGGAATTCTGTAAAACTGCTGTTGTGATGTTCTGTCCTAGACAACAGACGTCATGTCCCCCGCTTCTCCTCCCTGAGCGGGCGCCTTCACAAAGGCATTATCACCGGCAGCACCCGTGCTGCCGGTTTTTTTTTGCCTTTCGTTGTCTAGGCCAAGCCAGAGGCCGATCTGGTCAAGTACGGCCTCTCGCCCAGTCTTTTTGAGGCCGGAAAAAAGCGAGACGGACACGGGATCTCCCCAGGCCGGTGCGGCCTGCGCAAGCGCCCTTTGCGCCTTTACCAGACACTCCCGTTGTTCCGCCCGGTTGAGCTTGTCCGCCTTGGTGAGAAGCAGGTGTACCGGCCGTCGACGTTGGCCAAACCAGGACAGCATCTGCTGGTCGAGCGGGCCAAGGGCGTGGCGAATGTCGCTCACCAGAATAAGGCCAGCGAGGTTTTGTCGCCCTGCCAGGTAGCGACTGAGTTGCTGCTGCCAGGCCCGTAGGGTGCTGGCATCGACCGCCGCATAACCGTAGCCAGGGAGGTCCACAAGACGGCCCAACTCCTGCTCGTGCCAGACCAGACTGAAGAGATTAATAAGCCGGGTACGTCCTGGGGTCTTGCTGGCAAAGGCCATTTTGCGCCGATCGCAGATGACATTTAAGGCGGTGGATTTGCCCGCATTGGAGCGGCCCGCAATCGCGATCTCGGGCACATTGGGTCTGGGCAGCTGCGCAACTTTGGCGGCGCTCTGCAGAAACTGAACCTGTGCGGCGACCTTAGCAACGAGCGGAATGGGGTTTTTGTCGGAAGGGGGGCTGGACAATTGGGCTGGGATCTGCGGGTTTGCACTAAACTATGTCGGTTTACGGCGCTTGACGCCACCACTAAAGAATCGCCGCACGACCGGGGCCCTACGGAGAATCCATGAACAGAAAGTCTGACACACATTTTTTCACCACGATGCACTCTGGTCAGTGGCATCGTCGTCTTTCCGCCTCTGCTCGTTGGGCAGTCTCCTGCCTCGTTATTGCCTCGGGAACCTCCTTGGTTGCATCGGCGTCGGTTTTTGCCGCCACTCCGGATAAGCCGGTGGTGAAGGCCGATATCGCCAAAGGCCAGGCTCTCGCCGGCCAAGTCTGCGCTGCCTGTCATGCCGCCGATGGCAATAGTGTTATTTCGGCCAACCCGATTCTGGCTGGCCAACATGCTGGCTACCTCAGTAAACAGCTGCACAACTTCAAGGTAAAGCCCGGTGCTTCACAGGCGGAGCGGGTCAATGCGGTAATGGCCGGCTTTGCGGCCACACTCTCCGAAGACGATATTCGTAATATTTCCGCCTTCTATGCTGCCCAGCGTATCAGCCCAGCAGTACCTTCTGATAAGGACCTTATTGCCCGGGGTCAACAGATCTATCGTGCTGGTATTCCTGCAAAGGGCGTTCCAGCCTGCGCCGGCTGCCACAGCCCTAATGGGGCTGGTATTCCTGCCCAGTATCCCCGCCTGTCGGGACAATATGCCGACTACACCGCCTCGACGCTCACCGCCTTCCGTTCCAAGGAGCGGGGCAACAGTGGGCAGATGATGGCGATTGCGGCGGGCCTGTCCGATGGTGATATCCGCGCGGTTGCGGAGTACGTTGCCGGACTGCGTTAAATGAGCGAAGGGCTGACCGCAGGCCAGTCCGCCGCGCAGCCTGCGCATCTTACCGACGAAGATCGCGCTGCCTCCACGGGAGGCCGTTCGGTAGACATCCGAACTACAGGCATCGAGCTGCAGCAGGGCGCTGGCTGGCTCAGAGAATCGGTGGAGCTGATGAGTTCCATGCGGTTTGCGATTTCGGCCCTCTCCGTGCTGTGTATTGCCAGCGCTATTGGAACCATCGTTCCGCAAAATGCACCATCGATTAACTACGTAAATCAGTTTGGTGCCTTCTGGGCAGAGGCCTTCTCGGCCTTTGACATATTCAGGGTCTACAACGCCAGCTGGTTCATGGTCTTTATGGCCCTGATGCTTGTTTCGACGAGCCTCTGCCTCATTCGTAACACACCGAAAATGCTCAAGGATGCCCGGTCATGGCGCCTTCAGGTGCGCGAGCAGGCCTATCAGGCGTTCGGCCACCGTGCTGAATATGCGGTTTCCAATTCTGCACAGGCTCAGGCGCTTCTCGACCAGGTGGGTACGGCCCTCAAACAGAAGGGCTTTGCGATTCGTCAGCCCAAGGCCGAGGCGTCAAGCCCTGTGATGGTCGCAAAAAAGGGCAGCAGTAATCGGCTGGGCTATATCGCGGCCCACCTCGCAATTGTGGTCGTCTCTCTTGGTGGACTGTTAGACAGCGAGCTTCCGATGCGTCTGTCGGTCTGGTGGTGGGACAAGGCGCCGATTCAGCTCAATTCTCTGGATCAGGCTGATCAGGTACCGGAGTCGGCACGACTGCCGCAGGCAACCCCAAGCTACCGTGCGAACCTGCTCGTCCCCGAGGGCCAGACAGCAGATATTGCGGTTCTCAGTCATCCAAGTGGCTCGCTGCTACTAGACCTTCCGTTTGAGCTCACCCTAAAAGCATTTCGGGTCGAGTACTACAACACGGGCATGCCGCGGCTTTTCGCCAGCGACGTGGTCTTAAAAGACAAGGCCACAGGGGTCGAACGGCAAGAGACCATCGAGGTTAATAAGCCGCTCATTCACCAGGGTATCGCGGTCTACCAGTCGAGCTTTGACGATGGTGGTTCCAAGCTGCGTCTGTCGGCCCATCCTTTCCAGGGGCCTCTTACCAAGGTGCTCCCCCTCGACCTTGCCGTAGGACAGTCGATCGAGCTGCGAAGTGGTGAGCGCACTGTAACCCTCGAGATCTCTGGCTTTAAGCCAATCAATGTAGAGCGCCTAAACGACGGGGCAGGTCCGATTGAGGGCTTCCAGCGTCATGTCGCCTCGGTCGTGTCCCCTGCCGCCAATACCCACAAAGAAAAGAAGCTTCAGAACGTAGGCCCGAGCTTTAACTACAAAATTCGAGATGCCGCAGGCCAGGCCAAAGAGTTTCACAACTACATGCTGCCGGTGGAGCTTGAGGGGTCGCGTGTCTACCTCTCGGGGGTACGGTCATCTCCGGACGAGTCATTTCGGTACTTACGCATTCCTGCAGACGAGAAAGACTCGATGGATGACTTTCTCCGTATTCGTGCGGCGATGATGAACCCCGATATTCGTCGGCAGGCAGCCTTGGCTTTTGCGCAGTCGTCTGCTCCTGCACCTATGGTCTCTGCCCTGGCGGAGAGTGCACAGCGAGCACTTGATGCGGTGGCCGAGGGCGGGCTGCAGAATCTCGCCGATATTCTCGAGCGGTCAGTACCGACCGAGGAGCGCGATAAGGCTGCCGACGTGATCGTACGAATGCTGACCGGGGCCTTCTGGGAGGTCTGGCAGATTTCACGACAGGCCGATCGTCTGCCGCGGCTTGAGCGCTCCGACGCGAACCTCGAGTTCACGCAGAAGGCGCTTAATGCCTTTAGCGATAGCCTTATGTATGACGCCCCAATGCTGATCGGCCTCAACGATTACCAGCATATCCAGGCCTCCGTATTTCAGGTTACGCGCTCGCCAGGCAAGACCACAGTCTATTTGGGGTGTCTCTTGCTGGTCCTCGGAATCTTCGCGATGCTCTATATTCCAGAGCGTCGGGTCTGGGTCTGGCTGAGTAGAGATGCCCATGGCCAGCCTCGGGCGATACGTCTGTCTGCCTCGACGCCGCGTCCCTCACTCGATTTCGATCGCGAGTTTGAAGAATTGAAGACCGCTGTGGGTCGGACCTCGTCTTAGTGACAGATAAATTTTGGGAGAGCACGCAATGAACACCACGGTACTGTCGGGTAGTTCCCCTGAGGCGCGTTCGTACGCGGTGGGGGCGGGACGCCTGTCCTGGATAGACTTTGTCTTCGGTCTCGTTCTCACAGTCGGGGCGGCATTCGCTACGGCCAAGTATTCGGCTTTTATGGATGTCTATGAGCTGACGATTCTCTGGTGTTGCGTTCCGAGTATTGTTTTCATCGGCTGGCTCTGGCCGGCCATGCGTGTCTACCTCTTGGGCGTGGCGGGACTGGCCCTCATTGGCATTAATGCCTACGAAGGCAGTCTGGCCCGGGCGGAAGAGGCATTTCTGCTGAAGTACTTCTTGTCGTCACAGTCGGCCATCCTCTGGATGTGTGCTTTTTTTGGAATTGCGAGTGTGGCCTATTGGGTGGGGATCTTTGTCCGCGGGGCAACAGCACTCTGGATGGGCACAGTACTTACCTGGGCAGCCTCAGTGATGGCCCTTACGGGCCTTCTGGTGCGCTGGTATGAGTCGTACCTTATCTCGCCCGATATTGGCTACATTCCGGTGAGCAACCTCTATGAGGTCTTTATCCTCTTCGCCCTCATCACCGCGCTTTTTTACCTTTTCTATGAGCGTCGCTATCAGACCCGCACGCTCGGTGGTTTTGTCTCCATCATTATTGTGGCCGCGGTGGGTTTTCTGCTCTGGTACTCGGCCACACGGTCGGCCCACGAGATCCAACCGCTGGTGCCCGCCCTGCAGTCTTGGTGGATGAAGATCCATGTGCCTGCCAACTTCATCGGGTATGGCACCTTTTCGATTGCAGCCATGGTGGGCTTTGCGTATCTGATTAAAGTGAAGGCCACAGAGTCCGTGGTCTCGCTCTTCCCGTTGTTTATTCTGGGCGTACTGCTCTGTGCTGAACCCCTGGTCTTTCGTAAAACCGGTCTGCCGGATTACTGGGCCCTCTACTTTGGCGTCTCGGCAGTCTTTATCGGCGGCATTATCGCGATGCGTCAGCGAATCGCCGAAGTCTTGCCTAGCCTTGAGGTTCTCGACGATGTGATGTACCGCGCAATTGCGATTGGGTTTGCCTTCTTCACCGTCGCCACGATTCTCGGCGCACTCTGGGCGGCTGAGGCCTGGGGAACCTACTGGCAGTGGGATCCCAAAGAGACCTGGGCCCTTATTGTCTGGTTGAACTATGCGGCTTGGCTCCATCTTCGTCTGGTCAAAGGCCTGCGTGGACAGTTTGCGGCCTACTGGTCGCTGGTGGGGCTCTTGATTACGGGATTTGCCTTTCTGGGTGTCAACATGTTCCTCTCTGGTCTGCATTCTTACGGGCAGCTCTAATGGATCCGGTAGGCAATCCGGTAGGCAAGCCCGAGCAGGGCGCCTAACCTACCTGATGACGATTCAGTGATGCGCCGTATCGATCGACTCTGCAGAGGTGACCATCTCGTGGGACAGGTCACTCCCCGTGACGTCTGGGGGCAGCGGCGGTCTTTTCTACAGCATTCCGGATCTCTGGGCCTGGTTGCGGCTGCAGGCCTCACACCTGTATCCGCCAGCCCCCTTGCCTCGACGGTGGCCCAGGAGTCGGGCTCCGTACGGGCCGCCCAAGGGGCGGTCACTCCCAGTCGCGCTCTGCCGGCCAAGCAGAGTCGTTGGGTCAGCATGGAGAAGCAGACCCGCTGGGAAGATGCCACCTCCTACAACAATTACTACGAGTTTGGAACCCAGAAGTCCGATCCTGCACGACATGCCCCAAGTCGCCTGAGGATGGACCCCTGGCGACTCGTCGTCGACGGACTGGTCGCCCGGCCACAGACCTTTGGCTTAGAAGACCTGATCCGATTCGCCCCCATGGAAGAACGGGTCTATCGTCTTCGGTGTGTCGAGGGCTGGTCGATGGTGATTCCTTGGATTGGCTATTCTCTCTCGGCCCTGATTCAACGGGTCCAGCCTCTCGGTTCCGCCAAGTATGTCGCCTTCACCACTCTGGCAGACCCCCAGCAGATGCCCGGTCTGCGTTCTGATGTACTTGAATGGCCCTACCATGAGGGCCTTCGTCTTGATGAGGCAAACCATGCTCTGACGCTTCTCTGCTTTGGTGCCTATGGGCAGACCCTGCTTGCCCAGAACGGTGGGCCAGTGCGTGTTGTGGTGCCCTGGAAGTACGGCTTTAAGAGTGCGAAGTCGCTTGTACGTATCTCTTTTGTCGAGAATCAGCCGGCCTCCAGCTGGCATGTCGCTGCCCCACAGGAGTATGGGTTCTATTCCAACGTGAACCCATCGGTGCCGCACCGTCGATGGTCTCAGGCCACGGAGCGCCGCATTGGGGAGGACAGTCTATTTGCGCCACGGCGTCCTACGCTGATGTTCAATGGCTACACTGAGGCGGTAGAGGGCCTCTACGCGGGTATGGACCTGCGACGGTTCTACTAAGGGCCTGCCGTCGGGGGTGGTGGTATTGAAATCAGCCCTCCATCTCTGGGCGGCCCTGCCATTTTTTTTTCTTGTTTGGGCAATTGGCTCGGGCCATGACCTGGGCACCAATCCGCAGGAGGAAATCCTGCGCGGCCTGGGCCAGGTAAGTCTTGCGTTACTCCTCTGGGTCTATGCCCTACCCCTCTGGGCCCGATGGGTGGACTCAGCGGTTCTCGCCACACGGCGTGCGATGGGCCTCTGGACCTGCGGCTATGTCGTGATTCATTTTCTTGCCTACCTGCAGTTTGAGCATGATCGTCTGTTGGCCTCAGTATTGAAAGATATTGGCGAGCGGCCCTTTGTCTCGGTCGGTCTTCTGGGTCTGCTACTGCTGCTCAGTCTAGCGGCCACATCGAATCGATTCAGCATGCGAAGACTTGGCAGCCGATGGAAGACGCTGCACCGTCTGGTGCACCTGATTGTGGTCTTGAGCCTCGTGCACTTCTTTCTCCACAAGATGGGAAAGAACGACTATCGCGAGGTCTGGGTCTATGCGTCGGCCTTTATTGCCGTGGCGCTTCTGAAAGCCTGGCCGGGTAAGCCTCTGGCGTCGCGGTAACTCCGCCCGTTACCAGAGAACAGAGTACGGAGATCAGAGATCGTCTGGAATCTGCTCGGTCAGAATCAGATCTTCAAACCGGTCGCGCCGACGGAGAAGTTGTACGCGCCCATCGGAGCGTACTAAGACTTCGGGCGGTCTCAGACGGCTGTTGTACTGTGATCCCATCGCGCTTCCATAGGCGCCCGCAGAGGCAAATGCCAGCAGATCGCCAGGCGAAAGGGCAAGACGCCGATCTTTTGCAAGCCAGTCGCCAGATTCGCAGATTGGGCCCACGACATCCCAGAGCCGGGGGGACGATGCTGCCGGGGTTGCCGATGTGACCCTAATGACTTCATGCCAGGCACCGTAGAGGCTCGGACGCATCAGGTCATTCATGGCCGCATCCACGACCGCAAAATGACGGTCAGCCTGATCGGCTCCTGGCTTGAGCAGCGTGACCTGGCTCAGTAAAAGGCCTGCGTTACCCACTAGGGCGCGGCCAAATTCAAAGACCAGTTTTGGCATGGGCCGCTGCCTCTCCGAGGCCCAATGCCGGACCTTCTCCGAAAGGGCTTGAATCAGGTCGTTGGGCTGAGGGGGGGATTCATCGTGGTAGCAGACCCCTAGGCCGCCGCCTAGATCGATGTGGCCAAGGGTAATGCCAACTGCAGCAAGGCCGTCGGCAAAGGCGAGTACCCGCTCTGTGGCCGCTAGAAACGGCGCAAGGCTCGTGATCTGAGACCCGATGTGGCAGTCGACCCCGGCGATCTGCAGTCCTGGATGGTTCTGCGCGATACGGTAGGCCTCGAATGCCTGGGCGAGGCCGAGCCCAAATTTGTTTTCCTTCAGGCCGGTGGAAATGTAGGGGTGGGTCTGTGCGTCGATGTCTGGGTTGATGCGTACTGATATGGGGGCCCGCAGGCCCATACCTGCGGCCAGGGCGCCAAGCGCCTCGAGCTCATGCAGGCTCTCCACGTTGATGCAGCCCACACCCACCTCGAGGGCAAACCGCAGTTCGTCTGCAGTCTTGCCAACTCCGGAGAAGACCACCCGCTGGGGGTTTCCACCGGCGGCAAGTACCCTTTGAAGCTCTCCCTGGGAGACGATGTCAAAGCCGGCCCCTAGTCGGGCCAACAGCCGAATGATTCCCAGGCTCGAATTAGCCTTTACGGCATAGCAGACCTGGAGCTCCTCTGAGCGCTGTCCCTTGGTAAACCCGGTGTAGGCCTCCGCAATGGCCCGTTCGGCATAGACGTAGGCAGGTGTGCCATAGGTCTGGGCGATGCTGACTAGGCTCACGCCTTCGCAGCAGAGTAGGCCATCTTGCCAGGCGAATGCTGCAGGAAGCATCGGGTAGTTGGGGGCTGCGGCAGGCACTGTCATGGTGTCTTCTTGGCGGGCGTGGGCGGCGGGGACTCTTGGGCGGGTGCCTTGAGCTCGGGCTTGGGCAGGGTGAGTGGCCCCTTCTGCCCGCATCCGGTAGTGACAGCGAGGCCAGCAGCCATTCCGAGAATGAAGAGGCGCTGCATCCATATCCCCCAGCCGCATCGCGGAGGATGCCGAGATGCATCTGACGATAGTGCGGGATGCGATGCGGGATTAGAGGAAAGAAAGAGGTCCTTCATGGACAATATGGTTACAAACGTCTTTAAGAAGGCAGGAGTATGACCGAAACGGAGTATCTGGAAAAAATAGACCAGGCCTTTGTCTGGATTGAGGCGCGGGTAGACGCGTGGAATACCGACCATGACCTTGCCTTGGAGACTGGACGTCATGGCCCTGTGTTGGAGACCGAGTTTGAGTCTGGCCAGAAGATCATTGTCAACGCCCAGGCGCCCACACAGCAACTCTGGCTCGCCTCCATTGAGGGAGCGCACCACTTTGTATTTAGAGATGGCGGCTGGGCCGATACCCGAGGCCAGGGCAGCTTTGATGCCGTCTTCGTACGCCACGCCCGACTACTGTCCGGACTCCCCGGGCTGGCTGCTGGCTGAGGCTGCCGCATCGGCCGCTGGTAACGGAATGGGATCCTCGAGACCCAGAGTACGCACGCCCATGCCGGGCACACTCTCAGCGGTGTAGATCTCGTTTCCTACCCGAACAATTCCTGCAGGTACGGGCATCTGGACAATCGGAACCTTCTTTAGGCTCTCGGCCATAAAAGAGATCCAAATCGGCAATGCGAGTCCGCCCCCGGTTTCTCGTTCTCCTAAGGATCGTGGCTGGTCAAAACCCACCCAGGCTACTGCTGCCATCTGGGCGTGATAGCCGGCAAACCAGGCGTCTTGGGCCTCATTGGTGGTGCCCGTCTTGCCAGCCAGGTCGGCACGCCCGAGGGAGAGTGCCTTTCGGCCCGTGCCATTGCGGATGACATCTTGGAGCATGCTGTTG
This sequence comes from Pseudomonadota bacterium, assembly GCA_046047535.1. Classification (GTDB taxonomy): domain Bacteria; phylum Pseudomonadota; class Gammaproteobacteria; order Burkholderiales; family Burkholderiaceae_A; genus Hahnella. The sequence continues at coordinate 25,085 of JBJOHS010000025.1, read as the reverse complement.
AGTATGTAGACATGCCGTGGGTCAAGAATGGCGGGGGCTTCGGCCCCTGCGCGCGCAGGCTCCGCGCGGCTAAGCAATTCGCCGGTCTCATCGATCACCCGATCGATAAAGTAGGGCGTCACCCGAAAGCCACCGTTCGCAATGGCCGCATATCCGGTGGCCATCTGCAGCGGTGTGACACTGCCAGCACCGAGCGCCAGTGTGAGGTAAGGGGGGTTGCGCTCAGCCTCAAAGCCAAAGCGACTCAGGTAGCTCTGGCCAAACCGAGGTCCAATGGCATGAACCAGGCGAATCGAGACCATATTTTTTGATTTGGCCAAGGCCTGGCGCAGTGTGATGGGCCCTTCATAGGTGCCATCGTAGTTTTTGGGGTCCCAGAGTAGGCCACCGGTCTCGCCTGGGTCAAAGCTCACCTGTGCATCGTTTACCAGGGTGGCTGGTGAGAAGTTCTTCTCGAGGGCCGCGCCATAGACAAAGGGCTTGAGCGTGGAGCCCGGCTGTCGATAGGCCTGGGTGACATGGTTGAACTTGCTGCGTGCAAAGTCAAAGCCCCCGACGAGGGCGCGTATCGCACCGGTCTCGGGGTGGAGGGCCACAAAGGCACCCTCGACTTCTGGCAGCTGGGCGATCTCCCACTCGCCACTTGACATGAGCCCCATTCGAACCACCGAGCCGCGACGAATCTTCAGGGCCTGCGGCGCATTGGCCGCCAGGCCCCGTTGGGCAAACTTCAGCCCATCACCGGTGATCGAAAACTGTCTCCCTTGACTGCGCATGACGAGTACCCGGTCCTTGTCGATCTGGGTGACGACTGCGGTGAAGAGCCCATCGCTGTCGGCCCGCTCATTGAGCGCATCGTCTATGGCGTCTTGCTGGGCTTCACTGCCATCGGGCAGCTCGATCTGCCCCTCTGGCCCTCGCCAGCCGAAGCGACGGTCGTACTCAATGAGACCAGCGCGTAGCGCCTGATAGGCCGCCCGCTGCTCATCAGCCCGCACGGTGGTGAAGACCGTGAGTCCCCGGTTGTAGGCCTCTTCACGGAACTGGTTGACGATCTGGATCCTGACCATCTCGGCCAGGTAGGTGGCGTTCACCGAGTAGTCGTCACTGCGGCCTACCACGCGGACATTCTCCAGAATAGCCCTGCGAAACTGGGACTCGCTGATCAGGCCAAGCTTAAGCATGCGGCCTAAGACATACTCTTGCCGAACCTTAGCGCGGCGCGGGTTCACCACCGGGTTGAATGCCGAGGGAGCCTTGGGCAGCCCCGCGAGCATGGCCGACTCGGCCAGGGTGAGCTTCTGAATGGGCTTTCCGAAATAAATCTGGGCAGCAGCGGCAAAGCCATACGCACGGCGGCCCAGAAAGATCTGGTTTAGGTAGAGTTCCAAGATCTGGTTCTTGCTGAGCTTGCGCTCAATTTCAAGGGCCAGCAGTACCTCAAAAATCTTACGGGTGAAGGTCTTCTCGGTCGATAGGTAGAAGTTACGGGCGACCTGCATGGTGATCGTACTGGCGCCCTGGGCCTTGCTGGCGGTAAGAATATTGGTGCCTGCCGAGCGCAGAATGCCCATGGGGTCGATGCCGGAATGCTCAAAGAAGCGTTCATCTTCTGCCGCGAGAATCGCGTCGATAAGTACCTTGGGTACCTGCGCAACCCTGACCACGCTGCGCCGTTCTTCCCCAAACTCGCCAATGAGAACGCCATCGGCGGTCATCACCCGAAGCGGTACCTTTGGCCGGTAGTCTGCCAGGGCCTCGACCTCGGGCAGACGTGCTGTGGCGAGGCTCATGGCCATCGTGATGAGGGCCATGAGGCTTAAGAGCCCCAGCAAGGGAAGGGCGAGAATTCGCAGAACGGGATGCATCACCAGTCTGATTATCGCCTGTTAGACTAAAAAACCATGAATTCTCTAAAGCGCCCCTCGATTGTCATCATTGGTCTTATGGGGGCTGGAAAGACCACCATCGGCCGGCGCCTATCCCAGCGCCTCGGATGGCCTGTGGTCGATACCGACCACGAGATCGAGCGTCGCTGTGGTGCCTCGATTCCTGTGATCTTCGAGCTTGAAGGCGAAGCGGGGTTTCGTCGGCGTGAGGCCAAGGTGATCGAAGAGGTCATGGCCCTCGACGGGCAGGTGGTGACTACAGGCGGGGGAGCGCCCATGGTCGAGGGCAATCGGCCTTTGCTTAAACAGGGCTTTGTGGTCTATCTCGACGCAGACCCCCGCCAACTCTGGCAGCGGTTGAAGTCCGATCAGTCGCGTCCGCTGCTTTCCCAGTCTGACGACCCGAGGGCCACCCTTGACCGTCTCTACAAAGAGCGTGACCCGGTCTATCGATCCTTGGCAGACCTCGTCGTCTGTAGCACCCGCGGCTCTCTTGGCCAGGTGCTCTCGCATATCGAGAAGGGCCTTACCGACCAGGGTATCGTCGCGTTTTCGCCTCCAAGTTCCCGAAAGTCTGGTCATGATCTCTCCACTGCCGACTCCTAATAGGGGTGCGTCTACCTCGTCTATGAAGGCTGCACCGGGTGATTCCGGTGTTGGGTCGAGCGCATCGGAGCTGATCGATGGTGGGCCGGGCCGGCTGCTCCATCGACTCGAGGTCAGTCTGGCCGAGCGCAGTTATCCGATTTATATCGGGTCGGGGCTTCTGGGCAGTCCGACCCTCTGGGCTGCTATGGTGCGGAGTCCGCAGGTTGTGGTGATCACCAACGATCTGGTGGGGCCGCTCTATCTGACAACCCTGCGGAAGGTCTTACAGTCCAACGGCCATGCGGTCTCCGAGATCGTGCTGCCGGACGGCGAGGCCCACAAGACCATAGAGAGTTTTATGCAGATCATGGACGGGCTGATGGCCCGACATATCGAGCGCAAGGCAACCCTGGTTGCACTTGGTGGGGGGGTGATCGGCGATATGGTGGGATTTGCGGCCGCCTGCTATCAGCGGGGTGTTCCCTTTGTGCAGGTTCCGACCACGCTGCTGTCTCAGGTGGACTCGTCGGTGGGTGGCAAGACCGCAATTAACCACCCGCTTGGCAAGAATATGATCGGTGCCTTCTATCAGCCCCAGTCAGTCCTGATCGATCTGGATGTCTTGGGGACCCTTCCGCCCAGAGAGTTCTCCGCAGGGCTTGCAGAGATTATTAAGTACGGGGCCGCGCTCGATGAGGAATTTTTTCAGTGGCTTGAATCCTCGCTCGATCGGCTCATGGGGCGAGACCCCGAGGCACTGGCCTATGCTGTCGAGCGCTCATGTGCCGTGAAGGCTCGGGTGGTGGCCGCCGACGAGCGCGAGGCAGGGCAGCGCGCGCTGCTGAATTTTGGACACACCTTTGGCCATGCTATTGAGGCCGGCATGGGCTTCGGGCACTGGTTACATGGCGAGGCAGTCGGCTGCGGTATGGCCATGGCGGCAGATCTCTCCGTGCGACTCGGCCAGCTTGCTGCCGCTGACCGGGACCGCCTGATTAGGCTTCTTGTTCGGGCGGCGCTTCCTGTCCGTGCCCCAGACTGGCCAGCCGAGCAGTACCTCGCCGCCATGGCCCATGACAAGAAGGCCGAGGGTGGGGAGATTCGCTATGTGCTGCTGCAGGGCCTGGGGCGATCTGAACTACGTGCTGCCAGTCCAGACAGCGTCGCTGAGACTATTCGGGCGGTGCGCGGGCCAGGCTAGGCCAGGCGCCGACCTCGTCCCGGTCTAAGGTAAAGATCGTTCCATGCCACGACGCGCCCGCGGAGCCCAGGCCGGCCGTTGTTACCACCTCTGCCAACGCGGCCACGCGGGCTCGGCATTCTGTCTCGATGGTCAGGACCGCTCGGATTACATTGCCGTCTTCATGCAGGCGGCCCTTGGTCGTGGGCTCTGGGTCCATGCCTGGTCGGTGCTCGACCGTGAGGCCCACTGGCTGGTGACGCCACAGCGGCCCGATGCCTTGTCCAGTGTGATGCAGCAGCTCGGCCGCCGTTACGTGCGCGGCTTTAACCATCGATGGCGGCGCTCTGGCTCTCCTTGGGATGGGCGTTATCGGAGCTACTGGATCGACAGCCAGGCCTACGGACTATCGGTGGCCCACTGGATGGAGTCGCTTCCCATGCGACAGGGGCTCTGTGCCCACCCCCAAGACTGGCTCTGGTCGAGTGCAGGGGTCTTACGCGGCCTGCGTCCGGCGCCAAGCCCGGGAGCCTTTCGGGCTCTGGAGAGTTACTGGGCCCTCGGAAATACCCCCTTTGAGCGGGAGGCAGCCTATGTGGCCTTAGCAGATCGGCCCCTGGGCCCCGATCTGCTTGAGGCTATGCAGCGCGGGCTCTCGCAGGGCCGGCCGGTATTGACTGCGGCTGTCTGGCAGTCATTGGACGAGTCGGAGCGTCAGGCCTGGATACGTCGGCCCCGTGGCCGGCCACGCCTGAGCCGTGACCCAGGCCCAGATTAGAATTTTGTAGCGTCCCGATTTTCTGCGGGCAGAGAATGTGTTCTCTCATAATTTTGTTCTGACCCTATTTAAAACATAGTAATAAAGGGGCCTAGAGCGATATTTTACGATCCTGAGAGACGTCGGGTTGCGCATAATACCGGTCCGCTATATCTCGATCTGGAGTCCGTCTATGTCTCAGCCGCGCCTGCCTCTTTTCCCGTTATCTCTTCAGGGCTCCCCAGACGATTCCTCACCCTCATCCCAATCTCGGGTGCAGGCGGCCGATGCCGGCCTCTATCGGCCTGAGCTCGAACACGATGCCTGTGGTGTGGGATTTGTTGCGCATATCAAAGGGCAGAAGTCTCACAGCATCGTTGAACAGGGCCTTTTGATACTGAAGAATCTCGATCACCGCGGCGCGGTTGGGGCCGATGCCCTCATGGGCGATGGCGCAGGCATTCTTATCCAGATTCCTCATGCCTATTTTGCTGAGGAAATGGGTCGACAGGGCGTCATGCTCCCCCCGCCGGGAGAGTATGGCGTGGGTATGGTCTTTCTGCCGAAAGAGCATGCATCGCGCATGGCCTGTGAGCGGGCTCTCGAGCGCGCGGTACAGGCCGAAGGCCAGGTGGTGCTCGGATGGCGCGATGTGCCCACAGACAGCCAGATGCCTATGTCGCCGCGCGTGCGCGAAAAAGAGCCGGTGATCCGTCAGATTTTCATTGGACGCGGGGGCGATGTGGTCGTTCAGGAGGCCCTTGAGCGCAAACTCTATGTCATTCGCAAGACCGCCTCCTCGGCCGTGCAGAGCCTGAAACTCAAGCACAGCAAAGAGTATTACCTGCCCTCGATGTCGAGCCGCACCATTGTTTATAAGGGTCTGCTGCTGGCAGACCAGGTGGGCCTGTATTACAGAGACCTGGCCGATCCCCGCTGCATTTCAGCCCTCGCCCTGGTACACCAGCGGTTCTCCACCAACACCTTCCCGGAGTGGCCGCTGGCGCACCCCTACCGGATGGTGGCCCATAACGGTGAGATCAATACGGTGAAGGGCAACTACAACTGGATGCGTGCCCGCGAAGGGGTCATGTCGTCTCCCGTGCTCGGGGCGGACCTGAAAAAGCTCTACCCCATAAGCTTCGCTGGGCAGTCAGACACGGCCACCTTCGACAATTGTCTGGAGCTTCTTGTGGCCGCGGGCTATCCCTTGGCCCATGCCGTGATGATGATGATTCCGGAGCCCTGGGAGCAGCATACCTTTATGGACCCAGCCCGAAGGGCTTTCTATGAATACCATGCGGCCATGATGGAGCCTTGGGATGGGCCCGCCTCTCTCGTCTTTACTGATGGCCGACAGATCGGCGCTACGCTCGATCGCAACGGCCTGCGCCCCTCGCGCTACTGTATTACCGAAGACGATCTCGTGATCATGGCCTCGGAGTCCGGCGTACTGCCGATCCCCGAGAGCAAGATCGTACGTAAGTGGCGCCTGCAGCCCGGAAAAATGTTCCTGATCGACCTCGACCAGGGCCGCATGATCCACGACGAGGAACTCAAGGCCTCGCTTTCTAAGACTCGGCCTTATCAGCAGTGGATCGAAGACGTGCGTATTGCGCTTGAAGACTTGGCCCCCGAGGAGAAGAACGTACCCCTGGCCGCGGAGGTGGCGTTGCTTGACCGTCAACAGGCCTTTGGCTACACCCAGGAGGACCTGAAGTTTCTGATGGCCCCGATGGCCCAGGCGGGAGAAGAGGCCGTTGGCTCTATGGGCAACGACTCTCCCCTGGCAGTGCTCTCCAACCGTAGTAAGCCCCTCTATAACTATTTCAAGCAACTCTTCGCCCAGGTGACCAATCCGCCGATTGATCCGATTCGGGAGGCGATTGTGATGTCGCTGGTCTCCTTTGTGGGCCCTAAACCGAACCTGCTGGATATCAACCAGGTCAATCCGCCGATGCGGCTTGAGGTGAGCCAGCCGATTCTTGACTTCGCGGATATGGAGCGGCTGCGCAATATCGCTACCCATACCCGCGGAAAGTTCAAGGCCGAGCAGCTCTCAATCACCTATCCGCTCGACTGGGGCAAGGAGGGGGTGGAGGCTAAGCTTGCCACGCTATGCGCTGAGGCTGTAGAGGCCATTCGCAACGGCACCAATATCTTGATTCTCTCTGACCGCAGTGTTGGGCCGACTCAGGTGGCTATTCCCGCATTGCTCGCCCTGTCGGCCGTGCATCAGCACCTGGTGCGTGAGGGGCTGCGTACACAGGCGGGCCTTGTGGTGGAGACAGGTTCGGCCCGCGAAGTGCACCACTTTGCGGTGCTTGCTGGCTATGGGGCCGAGGCGGTGCACCCGTATCTGTCCATGGAGACCATCGTCTCTATGCACAAGGAGCTGCCCGGTGCCCTGAATGCCGAGAAGGCAGTCGCGAATTATGTGAAGGCGATTGGCAAGGGCCTCTCTAAGATCATGTCCAAGATGGGCATCTCCACCTACATGTCCTACTGCGGTGCCCAGATCTTTGAGGCCATCGGCATTAATAAGGCCACGATTGATCAGTACTTCACAGGCACGCCCAGTGCCGTGGAAGGCATTGGTATTTTTGAAATGGCCGAAGAGGCGCTTCGCATGCATGCCCAGGCCTTCGGGGGCGATCCGGTGCTTGCCACCATGCTCGATGCCGGCGGCGAATACGCCTGGCGGATTCGGGGTGAAGACCATATGTGGACACCCGATGCGATCGCCAAGCTGCAGCATTCGGTGCGGGCCAACCAGTTTTCTTCCTACAAGGAATATGCCCAGATCATCAATGATCAGAGCCGCCGTCATATGACGCTGCGTGGCCTATTTGAGTTTAAGGTGGACCCTGCTAAGGCCATCTCGCTTGAGGAGGTAGAACCCGCTGCAGAGATCGTCAAACGGTTTGCCACGGGTGCGATGTCGCTCGGGTCTATTTCAACCGAGGCCCACACTGCCTTGGCGGTGGCAATGAATCGTATTGGTGGCAAGTCCAATACGGGGGAGGGCGGCGAAGACAAACGCCGTTATCGCGCTGAGATGCAGGGCCAGATGGCCACCGACGGTATGACGCTTGCCGATGTCATCGGTAAGGCCCAGGTCGAGGCAGACTTTGCGCTCAAGGCTGGAGACAGCCTGCGCTCGAAGATTAAACAGGTCGCCTCGGGCCGGTTTGGGGTGACCACCGAATACCTGGTCTCAGCCGACCAGATTCAGATCAAGATGGCCCAGGGGGCAAAGCCTGGTGAGGGCGGCCAGCTTCCGGGTGGCAAGGTCTCTGACTACATTGGTGAGTTGCGTCATTCGGTACCGGGAGTTGGCCTGATTTCGCCTCCCCCCCACCACGACATCTATTCCATCGAAGACCTGGCCCAGCTCATTCATGACCTGAAGAACGTGGCGCCCCATGCAGATATTTCAGTAAAGCTCGTCTCAGAGGTGGGTGTGGGTACAGTAGCTGCTGGTGTCGCCAAGGCTAAGGCCGACCACGTGGTGATTGCGGGCCATGATGGGGGCACGGGCGCCTCCCCGTTGACGTCTATTAAGCACGCAGGATCGCCCTGGGAGATTGGCCTGGCTGAGACCCAGCAGACTCTGGTACTCAATGGCCTGCGGAGCCGCATTCGGGTGCAGGCCGATGGTCAGATGAAGACTGGCCGGGATGTCGTCATTGCAGCACTGTTGGGCGCCGACGAAATGGGCTTTGCCACGGCCCCTCTGGTGACTGCAGGCTGCATCATGATGCGCAAGTGCCACCTCAATACCTGCCCGGTGGGCGTGGCCACCCAAGACCCCGTGCTGCGCAAGAAGTTCCAGGGCAAGCCCGAGCATGTGGTGAACTATTTCTTCTTCGTTGCCGAGGAGGTCCGACAGATCATGGCCCAACTCGGCATTGCCCGGTTTGAGGAACTGGTCGGACGTGTCGATCTGCTCGATACCAAGAAGGGGATCGCCCACTGGAAGGCCCGTGGCCTCGACTTTGGCCGGCTCTTCTATCAACCCTCGGTCGCCAGTGCCGCCCAGCGTATGCATTCGGAGCGCCAAGACCATGGGCTCGAGAAGGCGCTAGACAATGTATTGATCGAAAAGTCCAAGGCTGCACTTGAGAAGGGCCAAAAGGTGCACTTCATTGAGGCGGCCCGTAATGTCAACCGCACCGTAGGGGCCATGCTTTCTGGTGAATTGGTTAAGCGCCATCCGGAGGGATTGGGCGATGACACGCTGCATATTCAGGTCGAGGGCACCGGCGGCCAGTCTTTTGGCGCCTTCCTTGCCAAGGGCATTACCCTTTACCTCATTGGCGATGCCAACGACTACACGGGTAAGGGCATGTCGGGCGGCCGAATTGTCGTGCGACCCTCGATCGAGTTTCGTGGCATTGCCCACGAAAACATAATTGTGGGTAATACCGTGCTCTATGGGGCCACCTCGGGCGAGGCCTTCTTCCGAGGGGTTGCCGGAGAGCGTTTTGCGGTGCGGCTTTCAGGGGCCTCAGCGGTGGTCGAGGGCACTGGTGACCATGGCTGCGAGTACATGACGGGTGGTACCGTGGTGGTCTTGGGCCGCACTGGCCGCAACTTTGCCGCGGGCATGTCGGGTGGCGTTGCCTACGTCTATGACGAAGATGGCAGCTTCGCAGAGCGCTGCAATACCGCCATGGTGGCCCTTGACAAGGTCTTGCCTCTGGCTGAGCAGAAGGCACAGGCGGATGTTGGAACCTGGCACCGGGGCAAGCCCGACGAAGAGCAGCTTCGGCAACTCATCGAAGACCACCATCGCTGGACGGGCAGCAGCCGGGCTCGTGAGCTTCTAGACCAGTGGCCCCAGACGCGCGCGCGGTTTGTGAAGGTCTTCCCGACGGAGTACAAGCGAGCCCTCGGGGAGATCTATGCCAGGGCCCAGGCGGGCCAGGCACCGGCCGCAGCGGCTGCCGCCGGCGCGCCGGCGAAGGCCACCGTATAGACCGCACCAATCATCCGCCAGCAGTCATCACTGATATAGAGGGAAAGACCAATGGGAAAAGCCACCGGATTTATGGAGCTCGAAAGGATTGAAGAGGGCTATGAGCCCGCGCAGTCTCGGGTAAAGCATTACAAGGAGTTTGTGATTGGCCTGGCAGAAGACCAGGCCAACAAGCAGGCGGCACGCTGTATGGACTGCGGCATTCCGTTTTGTAATAACGGCTGTCCGGTCAACAACATCATTCCCGACTTCAACGACCTGGTCTTCAAAAACCAGTGGAAGGCGGCCCTGGAGACGCTACATTCCACCAATAACTTCCCGGAGTTCACGGGGCGTATCTGCCCCGCGCCCTGCGAGGCTGCCTGCACCTTGAACTTCAATGATGATGCGGTGGGCATCAAGTCGATTGAGCATGCGATCATCGACCGGGGCTGGAAGGAGGGCTGGGTCGTTCCGCAGCCGCCTGCACATAAGACAGGTAAGAAGGTCGCTGTGGTCGGCTCCGGCCCTGCTGGCCTGGCCGCTGCCCAGCAGCTTGCCCGTGCAGGCCATGATGTCACGGTCTTTGAGAAGAACGATCGTGTTGGGGGCCTGCTGCGGTATGGCATTCCCGACTTCAAAATGGAGAAGACCCACATCGACCGTCGCGTGGCCCAGATGCAGGCTGAGGGCGTTACCTTTCGCACGGGTGTCTTGGTCGCAGATCTTCCCAAAGACTCCAAGGTGACCAACTGGGCCAAAGAGACGATCTCGCCCGACCAACTCAAGAAAGACTTCGATGCTGTGCTTCTGGCCGGCGGTTCTGAGCAGCCCCGCGACCTGCCGGTCCCCGGTCGTGAGTTACAGGGGGTGCACTTCGCGATGGAGTTTCTGCCGCAGCAGAACAAGGTCAATGCGGGCGATGCCATGCCGCAGCAGATTCGTGCTGACGGCAAGAATGTGATTGTTATTGGGGGGGGCGATACGGGCTCTGATTGCGTAGGCACGAGTAACCGCCATGGGGCTAAGAGTGTTACCCAGTTTGAGCTCCTGCCGATGCCGCCTGAGCACGAAGACAAGCCCCTGGTCTGGCCCTACTGGCCCACCAAGCTGCGTACCTCCTCTAGCCACGAAGAGGGATGCACCCGTGAATTTGCGATTGCCACCAAGGAGTTTCTAGGTGAGAAGGGCCGCCTTACAGGCCTGAAGTCGGTCCATGTGGAATGGAAGGATGGCAAGATGCAGGAGGTACCGGGTTCGGAGAAGGTGCTCCCGGCCGACCTGGTACTGCTGGCGATGGGCTTTGTCTCTCCCGTTGGCTCCGTCATAGAGGCTTTCGGTGTTGATAAAGACAACCGGGGCAATGCCAAATCTGCTACCGAGGGCGAGAAGTCGTACTTCACGAATGTCTCGAAGGTATTTGCTGCCGGTGATATGCGGCGTGGTCAGTCCCTCGTGGTCTGGGCCATTCGCGAGGGTCGCCAGGCGGCACGTTCTATCGACGCATTTCTTATGGGCGCATCTCAGCTGCCTCGTTAAGGGTATGGCCCTGTTTCAGGCCGATGGCGGTATGCGCCGCACCTGCGTTATCGCAGGGGGTCTCGCCCTTGCCCTCGCCCCTCTGGCGGGTTTTAGCGCCGCCTGGGCTGCAGGTGCTGAAGAGGCACTGAGCCCCCAGAGGCTCGCGGAATTGCTGCGCAAAGAACCTGGACTGGTCATTCTTGTTCGACATGCCGAGACGGAGTCGGGCATTGGTGACCCGCCGAACTTTCGGCTTGAGGACTGTAGCACCCAACGCAATCTCTCGGCTGCAGGACGCGCCCAGTCACGGCAGATGGGAGAGTGGTTTGCGGCAGCGGGTCTTCTTCCGGCGGCCGTTCGGTCGAGTCTCTGGTGTCGGTGCCTGGACACCGCCAAAGAGGCCTTCGGGCGGTCTGTTCCGGTCACAGCCTGGCCTGCATTGAATTCAACCTTCCAGGGCCGTGGGGATTCTGCGGCACAGCAGGCCCAGATTCGGTCCTTTCTACAGTCGCGGTATGCCCGCTCTCGATCCCATCAGTCCGATCACCAGGCCTCGATTGAGGGGCGGCCCGAGTCGGCTGCCAGGCCCAGAAACTTTGAGGTCTGGGTCACCCACCAGGTCTTGATTTCGGCCCTCACGGGCCGCTATATCTCAATGGGAGAGTTGGTCCTCGCCCGGCCTGATGCCCAGGGGCGACTTCAGGTCGTCGGACGGCTGAGCAGCGACTTTAGATAACGGCCGGTGTGGCTGCGTTCGCATTCGGCCACCTGCGGTGGCGGACCTGCCACCAGGATTTCGCCCCCCTCCTGACCGCCCTCAGGGCCAAGATCGACAATCCAGTCGGCAGCCAGAATGACATCCAGGTTGTGCTCAATAATGACGATCGTATTGCCCGCCTCCCGTAGTTGAAAGAGGACCTTGAGCAGGAGGTCCACATCATGGAAGTGCAGCCCCGTGGTCGGTTCGTCGAGCACATAGAGGGTCTTGCCGGTATCGCGTTTGGCGAGTTCGCAGGCGAGTTTTACCCGTTGGGCCTCGCCACCAGAAAGCGTGGTGGCGCTTTGCCCGAGCTTGACATAGCCCAGGCCTACTTCGAGCAACGTCTTCAGGCGACGGGCGACAGACGGTATGGCAGAGAAAAACCCATGGGCCTCCTCGATCGTTAGATCAAGCACCTCGGCGATGGTCTTACCGCGGTAGCGAACATCAAGCGTCTCGCGGTTATAGCGTAGCCCCTGACAGACATCACAGGGCACATAGAGGTCTGGAAGAAAGTGCATCTCTACCTTCACCAGGCCATCGCCCTGGCAGGATTCGCACCGCCCGCCCTTGGTATTAAAGGAGAACCGTCCGGCGTCATAGCCCCGCTCTCGGGCCATGGGGGAGCCCGCAAAGAGCTCCCGTATCGGGGCAAAAAGGCCCGTGTAGGTCGCCGGATTACTGCGTGGGGTTCGACCGATCGGGCTCTGGTCGACATTAATGATGCGGTCAAAGTACTCTAGACCCTCAAGGGATCTGTGGGCCGCTGGCTCAGTCTGCGCCCGATTTAAGGCATGGGACGCAGCAGCCACTAGGGTGTCATTAATCAGGGTAGATTTCCCGCTTCCCGAGACGCCGGTGACACAGGTCATCAGGCCGCAGGGCAGGGCAAAGTCGACGCCCTTGAGGTTATGTCCTGACGCGCCGGTGAGCCGCAGCCAACGGTCGCTGGGAGACTTGCGTGGAGAGGGCGGTCGGATCGACCTTCGGCCTGAGAGATAGTCGCCGGTCAGAGATCCAGGTGCAGCAAGAATTGCCGCCGGTGCGCCTGCCGCCACTATCGTTCCCCCATGCACGCCCGCGCCGGGCCCGAGATCTACCACATAGTCTGCCGCCCGAATTGCTTCCTCATCGTGTTCGACCATCAGCACCGAATTACCCAGGTCTTTCAGGTGTTTGAGGGTGGCTAGGAGCCGATCGTTGTCGCGAGGGTGAAGCCCGATCGAGGGCTCGTCGAGCACATAGAGCACGCCCGTAAGACCCGCCCCGATCTGGCTCGCCAGCCGAATCCGCTGAGCCTCGCCGCCAGAAAGACTCATTGCGGATCGATCGAGGCTTAGATAGCGCAGGCCCACATTGACCAGAAAGCCAAGCCGAGACTGAATCTCTGAGAGTAGTCGTTCACCGACTGCCTGGCGCATGCCTGTGAGCCGAAGGCCCTCAAGACGGTCCCGTAAGGCCCCCAGGCTCAGCCGTGAAAGCTCTGGCAGGCTGGCCGATTGGTCTGCTGCGCCCAGGCGGACAGCCCGAGCCTCGGGCCGCAGCCGAGACCCCTGGCAGGCCGGGCATTCTCTCTGTCGTCGATAGCGACTCAGTTCTTCGCGCACAGCAGGGGAGTCGGTCTCTCGCCATCGTCGTTGCAGGTTCGGGAGAATTCCCTCGAAAGGCTGCTGCTGGGTGACGAGCTTGCCGCGTTCAGCCGGGTACCGCAGCCGTAATACGGCATCTCCTGAGCCATAGAGCAGGGTGTTCTGAATGGTCCCAGGCAGGCTATCGAAGGGTGTTTCTAGGTCGAATGCGAGGCACTCCGCGAGGCTCTGAATCATGGCCCAGGCAAAGCTGTTGCGGGGGTCCCAGCCTGCCACGGCGCCCGCAGCGAGCGAAAGGTGCGGGAATTGCACCACCAGGGCCGGGTCGAAGAATGACTGGGTGCCGAGCCCATCGCAGTCTGGGCAGGCGCCTGCCGGGGAGTTAAAGGAGAACATATTGGGTTCTAAGGTGCGCAGCGAGAAGCCGCAATCCGGGCAGGCATAGCGCATCGAGAGCCCCCGGTCTGTCGGCGGCGCATCGGCTGCCCCGATAGAGACGATGGCCTGGTCTTGCCCCAGCCGCAGGGCGGTCTCCAATGATTCTGCGAGCCGCTGGGTAGCATCGGGTCGTACCTTAATCCGGTCGACGATGACATCAATGCTGTGGTGTTGATGGGGATCGAGTCCAGTGATCTGATCGAGCTCCAGGTCTCGGGGTGCGCCTGACTCCGTGCGTAGCCGACAGCGCACAAAGCCTTGGGCCCGAAGTCCATCGATGACTTCGCGATGCTCGCCCTTACGTCGATCGATGACAGGGGCCATCACGGTAAGCCGCGTGCCTTCGGCAAGCGCCATGAGGCTGTCGACCATCTGGGCCAGACTCTGGGATTCCAGCCGGTGTTGCGGATGGTCGGGACAGTGCGGTACGCCCGCGCGGGCAAAGAGCAGTCTCAGATAGTCGGAGATCTCGGTCACCGTACCCACGGTCGAACGTGGGTTGTGGCTGCCAGACTTCTGTTCAATGGCGATGGCCGGCGAGAGGCCTTCAATCAGGTCGACATCGGGCTTGGCCATGAGAGAGAGAAACTGCCGCGCATAGGCCGAGAGCGACTCCACATACCGGCGCTGGCCTTCTGCATAGAGGGTGTCAAAGGCAAGCGACGACTTACCTGAGCCCGAGAGTCCGGTGATTACCACGAGCTGGTTTCTCGGGATATCGAGGCTAATGTTCTTGAGGTTGTGGGTCCGGGCACCCCGCACCCGAATCCATCCAGGGTCAGACATCGTCGTTCTAATTCCTTAGGCCAATCCACTACTATAGCGATCGATGTCAGAACGAGTGGCCTTCACCCCCCAAGAGCGTCGCGTAAGCCTGTCGCTTGCCAGCGTCTACGGGCTGCGCATGCTAGGCCTCTTTCTGGTCTTGCCGGTGCTGGCCGTCGGAGCCCGCGACCTTCCGGGCGGCGATGATGCGGCGCTGATTGGCCTGGCCATGGGAATCTATGGTCTTACCCAGGCGTGCCTTCAGATTCCCTTCGGGCTGGCCTCCGACCGCTGGGGGCGTAAGCCTGTCATTATTTTCGGACTCCTTGTCTTTGCGCTGGGCAGCCTCCTGGCCGCCGTCGCCACGAATCTCCCGGTGCTCATCGCGGGACGGGCGCTACAGGGGGCTGGGGCCATCTCGGCGGCTGTGAGTGCCTTTCTGGCCGACCTTACCCGTGAGGAAGTCCGGGCCCGTGCCATGGCCCTCGTGGGGGCCTCGATTGGCCTGTCTTTTGCGCTGTCTCTCGTGATCGCGCCGCCGCTCTTTGGCATTGCGGGTCTCAGTGGGCTCTTTGTCTTAACTGGCGTGCTTGCGGTCACGGCGGCCGTAGCCGTCTGGCGTATGCCCGACCCACCGGTTCAGGGTGAAAACGAATCGCCCTCCGGCCCTGGATGGCGTGCCCTCGCCCAAGATCCACAACTGGGGCGGCTCAATCTCGGTATCTTCTGCCTGATGGCGATTCAGACCGCGATGTTTGTGGCTATACCCTCGGCCCTTGACAGCCTCGGTATGCCCCTGGCGGACCACTGGCAGGTCTATCTCCCCTTGCTTGCTCTGGCCTTCCTCTCGATTATTCCGGCAATTTTCTGGGCAGAAAAATATGGGCGCTTTCGGCCGGTTTTCCTCGGCGCGATCGTGTTTCTCGGTATTGCGATGATCGTCTTCCTTTCTGCCGGGCATTCGTTCGTGGTCTGGCTGGTTGCGATCTGGGCCTTTTTTGCTGGTTTTAATTTGCTGGAGGCGCTGCTGCCCTCTTGGGTCTCCCGTGTCGCCCCGCGGCGTGTGCGTGGCCTTGCCTTGGGCATCTACAACACCAGCCAGTCGCTTGGTTTATTTCTGGGAGGGGTGGTCGGGGGGCTTGCCTTGCGCATTTTTGGGGTGAACGGCATTTTTTGGGTCTGCGGGGCGCTTCTCCTCTTTTGGGGCATGATGGCATCTGGACTGCGAGAGATCGGCCGAAGGACGGCGCCTGCCCCGCTCACCACCCCTGCGGCTCCCCCGATCGACCGGTAGTCGCCCGCCGGGGTCTGGCGCTAGGCTCTCGGGCCCAAACCTAAAGGAGAAACACGTATGGCATCGGTAAATAAAGTAATTCTGCTCGGCAACCTTGGTCGAGATCCCGAGGTACGGTATGCGGCCGATGGCGCGGCGATTGCCAATGTCTCGATTGCCACCACATCCCGCTACAAAGACAAGGCCAGTGGTGATATGAAGGAGGACACCGAGTGGCATCGGGTAGTCTTCTTTGGTCGTCTCGCAGAGATTGCCAGTGAGTATCTAAAAAAGGGTCGGCCTGTCTATGTTGAGGGTCGGCTTCGTACCCGTAAATGGCAAGACCAGTCGGGCCAGGAGCGTTACACCACCGAGATCGTCGCCGACCAGATGCAGCTGCTCGGCGGACGTGATGGCGCGCCGGCCGGTGGCCCCCCGGATGACTCGGGGTCAATGGCCATGGCTAGCGGTGGTGCGGCCCCAATGGCTGGTGGTCCAGCCAAGTCTGGGTCGAAGGGCGGCGGGTTTGACGACCTGGACGATGACATTCCCTTCTAGGTAGGGGCCTTCGCGGAGGCTGGCCGTGCGCTGCGCTCTGGCGCAGGCATCCTTCGACAAGAAAGCCTGAAGCGCGCCTTGTATGGCTGCTTCGGGCTTTTTTTGCGCCTCTAAAAAGCCTAGAATGACCGGTTTGCCTGATTGACTAACTCTGACGAGGTCTCTATGCCGATTTATGCCTACGCCTGCGGGGCCTGTGGGTTTAAGAAAGACGTGCTTCAGAAGCTTTCCGACGCCCCGCTCACCGACTGCCCGAGCTGTGGGAAGTCTACTTTCTCGAAACAACTCACTGCCCCCGGCTTCGTCTTGAAGGGTTCGGGTTGGTATGTCACAGACTTCCGCGAGGGTCAGAAGAAGCCTACGGAGGCCAACTCCGCCTCCGGGGAGTCCACTGCCGGCGGTGATAACGGTAATGCTGCAAGCGCTGCTTCGCAGGCTAAGCCGGGCTCCGACGGGGCCTCGAGCGGTGCGTCGACGCCCTCGGCGTCTTCGGCTCCTGCGGCTGCATCGGGCGCCAGCGCCGCTGCTGGTGGGGCGACTGCGGCAGCGGCCTCCGCGACCACCGTGTCTGCCCCCACGCCTTCCTCGTCTAAGGCGGCTTAGTGCTAAAGCGATTCTTTATTACAGGGCTGCTGATCTGGGTCCCCCTGGCGGTAACCTACTGGGTGATCACCACGGTGGTCACCGCCCTGGACAAGATTCTGCCGATAGACTTTCAGCCCCAGGCCTTGTTTGGGCTCGATATTCCAGGATTTGGCGTCTTGGTCGTTGTACTGGTGGTCTTGCTTACTGGGTTTTTCGCGGCAAATTTCCTGGGCCGACGACTTGTCGATGCCTGGGAATCGGTTCTCTCCCGAATTCCCCTGGTGCGGTCGATCTACTCTTCGGTCAAGCAGGTCAGTGACACCATCCTTGCCCCGAATGGCCAGGCGTTCCGTCAGGCAGTTCTGGTGCAGTATCCCCGCGAAGGGGCCTGGACGATTGCCTTTGTCACCGGTAGCCCGAGCCAAGAAATCGCCGCATTACTCAGCGAGACCTGCGTCAGCATCTATGTGCCGACAACCCCTAACCCGACCTCTGGTTTTTTTCTTATGGTGCCCAAGTCTGATGTCCGTCCTCTGGCTATTGGTGTTGACGCGGCCCTGAAGTACGTCGTCTCCATGGGTACCGTCCCCCCGGTCCCGCCCGGTGCGGGACGTTCTAAAACACTCCCCTCACAGTAAGGTCTTCTATGCGTAGTCATTATTGCGGCCAGTTATCGGCCGACCAGCTTGATCAAGTCGTGACTCTGTGCGGCTGGGTACATCGTCGTCGCGACCATGGTGGCGTTATTTTTATCGACCTTCGTGACCGCGAGGGCCTTGCCCAGGTAGTCTGCGACCCCGATCGGCCCGAGATGTTTTCGACCGCGGAATCGGTCCGCAATGAGTTCTGCCTGCGAATTACTGGAAAGGTGCGACGTCGGCCCGAAGGTACAACGAATGCAGCCATCCCTAGTGGCGAAATTGAGCTGCTCTGCCATTCGCTGGAGGTGCTCAACCCGTCGGTAACGCCTCCCTTTCAGCTTGATGATGAGCATCTCTCCGAGACCACCCGTCTCACCCACAGGGTCTTAGATCTGCGCCGGCCGGCTATGCAGAAGAATCTGATGCTGCGCTACCGGGTGGCCATGGCAGTGCGCCGGTATCTTGATGCCCAGGGGTTTATTGACATTGAGACCCCGATGCTCACCAAGTCCACCCCAGAAGGCGCGCGGGACTACCTGGTGCCATCTCGGGTTCATGAGGGTGCCTTCTTTGCGCTCCCGCAGTCTCCGCAACTCTTCAAGCAGCTGCTGATGGTCGCGGGCTTTGACCGTTACTACCAGATTACAAAGTGCTTTCGTGATGAAGATCTACGGGCCGACCGACAGCCCGAGTTCACCCAGATCGACTGCGAGACCTCCTTTCTTACTGAGCAGCAGATTCGCGACCTCTTCGAAACGATGATTCGGTCGGTCTTTGCTGAATGCCTGCAGGTCGATCTTCCGGAGCCGTTTCCGGTGATGTCGTATGCCGAGGCCATGGGCCGATATGGTTCAGACAAACCCGATCTGAGGGTTGCCCTGGAGTTCACCGACCTGACCGATACGATGGCCGACGTCGATTTCAAGGTCTTTGCCGAGGCGGCCCGCATGGCTAAAGGCCGGGTCGTGGCCCTGCGGGTTCCTGGAGGCGCAGCCCTCTCGCGTAGTGAGATTGATGGCTATACTGAGTTTGTAAAAATCTACGGCGCCAAGGGGCTCGCCTGGATTAAAGTCAATGCCTTGGCCCAGGGCAGAGACGGTCTGCAGTCGCCTATCGTAAAAAATATTCACGACGAGGCACTACAGACGCTGCTTCAGCGTTCGGGGGCCCAGGATGGCGACATCCTTTTCTTTGGTGCAGATCAGGCCAAGGTCGTCAACGACGCCCTCGGCGCCCTGCGGGTCAAGATTGGCCACAGCCCTTTTGGTCAGTCGAACGGGCTTTTCACCGCCGGCTGGAAGCCACTCTGGGTGATCGACTTCCCTATGTTTGAGTATGACGATGAGGCGGCCCGATGGACGGCTGTCCATCATCCGTTTACCGCGCCAAAAGATGGTCACGAGGACCTCATGGCCTCAGACCCCGGCGCCTGCCTGGCTAAGGCCTATGACATGGTGCTCAATGGCTGGGAGTTGGGCGGCGGTTCGGTACGTATTCATACCGAGGCCGTACAGAGCACCGTTTTCCGGGCGCTGAATATTGGCGAGGAGGAGGCGCAGTTGAAGTTCGGTTTTCTGCTCGATGCGCTGCGCTATGGTGCTCCACCCCACGGTGGTCTTGCCTTCGGCCTAGACCGTCTGGTGACCCTTATGACGGGCGCCGACTCGATCCGCGATGTCATCGCCTTTCCGAAGACCCAGCGTGCCCAGTGCCTGCTGACCCAGGCCCCCTCGCTGGTCGACGACCGCCAACTTCGCGAGCTTCATATTCGCCTGCGTGAGGCGCCCAAGATCGTGGCATGACCGACGAGCAGGTCAAGGGCCTCAAGCACTGGCGGGCGCTGGTCTACGGGCCCGTGGCGGTGCTCTATGGCCTGGCAGTGGCCTGGATCGCTGACCCCAGTCTTGACGGCCATCGGCTTACCCTCTCGGGAATCTATGCGGGCCTTGCCCTGCTCGCCCATGCTCTATTTCGACGGTTTGCGCCAACGGTGCTTGATGACCCCTCGATCTGGCCGGTCTGGGTTCGTGCCGCCAGCATTGTCTTTGTGAACTTTATTGTCGTGGTCCTCGTGGCCCTCAACCTTGTCGACCGTTGGCTGCCGATGGCCTTTGTGGTGGGCACCACACTCGGTCTGGCGATGATGGCCTACTGGTTTTCACAGCGCCCTGCCTCGGAGGCCTCAGCACGCCATGCAGCAGTGAGTATCTATACGGCCTGCCTAGCCCTGCCGTTTGCAGGCCTCTATGACTGGCTGCCGGCCGCTGCCATCTGGGCAAGTGTCGCCGCGGTTCCTGCCTGGCATGCCCGACGTATTGCTATGGCCGATGCGGCGGAGACGTCGGCCTCGCGCGAACTCATGACCGCCTCGATTTTTATATTCGTCTTGATCATGCTCACCGGGCTAATGCTTGCTGCCCTGCTGCCTCTTCGGTAGCCCTACGCGTGACCCGTTACAAGATTCCTCGGTCGGTGCTGGTGGTGATTCATGATCCGCAGGGGCAGGTCTTGCTGCTCGAACGGGCTGATCGGCCCGGTTTCTGGCAGTCGGTCACGGGTAGCCTCGATCAGGAAGACGAGGCCCCCTTTCTGGCAGCGATGCGGGAGCTGCAGGAGGAGACCGGGCTTGTGCCAGAGCCCTCGGCCTGGTCCGACTGGGCCTTCTCGCAGGTCTATGAAATTTTCCCCCACTGGCGGCATCGTTATGCGCCGGGCGTAACCCAGAATACCGAGGATGTCTTCTCTGTTTGTGTCCCCACGGCATCGCCTGTGCGCCTCTCCCCCCGGGAGCATTTGCGGTATCAATGGCTTGGATGGGCTGCAGCCGCGGAGGCCTGCTTTTCCTGGAGCAACGCCAAGGCGATTCGCCTTCTGGCAGAGCGGGAGCGTTTCTAGGCCTGGTCTGGCCTGCCGCTGCCTAAAAGACCCACGCCATGGCCAGCGATGATCTCGTGGTTTTGCGTCCTGAGGGTCTCTACTGTCCTGACGGGGCCTTTTATATCGATCCTTGGCGGCCCGTGGATCTGGCGGTCTTGACCCATGCCCATGCCGACCATGCCCGCGCGGGCCACCGTCGGGTGCTCTGTGCTGACCGCGGTCTGCCCGTCTTTCGCAGTCGGCTCGGGCCTGAGGCCGCGCTGCAGGGCCTAGGCTATGAGACCCCGCTGCGTCTGGGTGGGGTTGAGATTTCGTTGCACCCCGCAAGCCATGTCCTTGGGGCGAGTCAGATTCGCATTGCGGCGCGCGGGCAGGTCTGGGTGGTCTCTGGGGACTACCGTGTGGTGGAAGACGCGAGCTGCGATGCCTTCACGCCAGTGCGGGCTGATGTGTTCATTACCGAGACGACCTTCGGCCTGCCGATCTACCGATGGGCCCCGCAGACGGTGGTTGTTGAGGAGATTCTGGGGTGGTGGCAGGCCCAGGCTGCCCAGGGTTCGGCTTGTCTGATCTACACCTACGCGCTGGGCAAGGCACAGCGCCTGATTATGGCCCTTGAGGCTATGGGCGCCCTGACTGCTGGACCAGGCCCGGTCTATGTCCATGCGGCTGTGGCGAAGATCAATGCGGCCTACCGTGCGGCAGGCGTACCCCTACGGACACTTTCGACACCGCCCCCGCAGCTTGCCGCTGGCGATCTGGTACTCGCCCCGCAGTCGGTCGAAGGCTCGCACTGGCTCGGTCGCCAGGCCCTGGTGGTTGCCCAGGCCAGTGTCTCAGGCTGGATGACGGTACGTGGGGCCCGACGTCGGCAGCCAGGAGTCCGGGGCTTTGTCTTGTCCGATCATGCCGACTGGCCAGGATTGCTCTGGGCGATTGACCAGTCTCAGGCAGGGCGAATTATTCTGACCCATGGACAGACGGGCTTTATGGCCCGGTGGCTCACCGAGCAGGGCCGTATTGTCCAGACACTCGAGACAGAATTTGATGCCCAGCAGGCCGATGTCTGATGTCTGATCAGGGCGCGACCGACCGACTGGCCCTTGAACGTGTGGGCGGCAAAGATGCTGCACCCCGGGAGGCCGACGGTCTTGCCGCCTTTAGCCGGCTATTGGTCGTCCTCGAGCAGGCAGAAGGTACGCGGGCCCGACAGCAGGCGTTGATCGACTACCTGCGATCGGCCGCATCGGCCGATAGGGCTGATGCGGCCTGGGCGGTCTGGCTCCTGTCCGGTGAGCGCATCAAGCGGGTCGTTCCGCTCGCCACGCTCAAGGCAGCAGCAATTGAGGTCTCTGGCCTGCCGGCCTGGGCCTTTGAGGAGTGCTATCAGACCGTGGGCGACCTCGCAGAGACGATTGCCCTGCTGGTTGCCCAGCCACTGGGGCAGCCTAACCGTGGTGGGGCTGCGTCTGCTACCGGCCAAGACAGGGAGACCGACGCATCGAAAGGGCAGCTAGGCCTTGCCCGCTGGATCACCGAACGTATCCTTGGCCTACGCGGGGCAGAGGCGGCCGACGCGATGACGGCGATTGCAGGCTGGTGGGCGCAGCTGCCGTCGGACCAGATCTTCTGCCTGAATAAGTTGATGACTGGGGGTCTGCGGGTGGGGGTGTCGCGTGGCATGGTGGTAGCGGCCTTATCGGCGATGTCTGGACTTCCGCGGGAGACGCTCTCCATGCGGCTCATGCGGCTGTCCTCTGCCTTGCCCTGCGCTGAGGACTATGTCGCGCTTCTGCAGCCCGTGACAGAGGCGGATGGTTGTGCCGGGCCACTACCGTTTTTTCTGGCTCAGAGCCTAAGCCTGCCTGAGACGTTGGTGGAGGACCCTCAACGATCTCAGGCGCTACTCACCGATCGACTTGGGCCGGCGACGGACTGGGTTGTCGAGTGGAAATGGGACGGCATTCGCGCCCAGGCCGTGGTCGGCCCTGAGGGCGTGCAGCTATGGTCGCGGGGTGAGGAGATCGTCAACGCGATGTTCCCAGAGCTCGTGGTCGCCTGTGCGGAGCTCTTTGCCCATACAGGCCAGCCGTGCCTGCTCGACGGCGAGATTCTGGTCTGGCAGCAGCCGAAGGCGGGCCTGGAGGCGGAGATGCCGCCTGGTCGGTCGCCTGGTCGGTCGTTTGGTCGGCCGCTACCCTTCTCGGCCCTTCAGACCCGTCTTGGGCGCAAGCGACCATCGGCTAAGATCCAGTCCGAGGCGCCGGTAGTTTTTATGGCCTACGACCTCCTGCGACTGGCAGACCGAGACCTTCGGCCGCAGCCCTTTCTCGCCCGTCGGGCCGCCCTGGAGGCCCTCTTGGAGAAGGGCGGGCTGGACCACCGGATTCGGCTCTCGCAAATATGCGCGCCCCAGAGCTGGCAAGAGGTGCTCGGGCTACGGTCTCAGGCGGACCAGTCCGGCACCGAGGGCCTGATGCTCAAGCACCGCACGGCGGCCTATGGACAGGGTCGCCAGAAGAAGACGGCCCAGGGGGAGGTTTGGAAGTGGAAGCGTGACCCGATGTCTGTGGATGCCGTGCTCGTCTATGCCCAGCGTGGCCATGGGCGACGCGCGGGCCTCTATACCGATTACGGCTTTGCCCTCTGGGATGACCGGGTCGACCCGCCGGCCCTGGTGCCTTTCGCCAAGGCCTATTCGGGGCTTACCGACGCGGAGATACGGCAGGTAGATCAGGTGATTCGCAAGACGATATTGGAGAAGTTTGGGCCGGTGCGGCAGGTGATGCCGCAGCTGGTGATGGAACTGGGCTTTGAGGGGGTAATGCCCTCAAGACGACACAAGAGCGGTTTTGCCGTTCGGTTTCCCCGTATTCTTCGGCTACGTCCGGACAAGCCTATTGATCAGGCCGACCGACTCTCTGCCCTGGCCGCCTTCCTTCAGGCTGCCCCCGAATCAGGCTTTGACGACTAGCATGACGATGCCACTGCTTCTGCTTTCTTGTGGGCCTATCTGCCGAGGGTCACCCCGAGGGTCAGCCCAATAATGCCCATGCCCATGCCGATGGTGATGCAGCCGTCTTCCTTTGCCGTCTATGGGGTCGACTTTAGCTCGGCGCCCAGCCCAAAAAAGCCGATCACGGTGGCTGTCGGCCAGACAGACCCTGCGGCCCGACTCTATCGGCTCAGTCACGTTGCTGGACTCACAAGTCTGGCCGCCTTTGAAGCGTTTCTTGCCACACGAGGCCCCTGGATTGGCGGCTTTGATCTACCCTTTGGTCAGCCGCGACTCTTGATCGAACATGAGTCCTGGCCGACCGACTGGCGCGACTTCGTGGCCTTCTACTGTGCCGCAGATCGCCAGGGCCTACGGGCCCGGTTTAAGGCCTGGTGTGATGGCCGCCCTGTGGGGGATAAGTTTGCTTGGCGGGCCACGGACAAGCCCGCAGGCTCGAGCCCTGCCATGCGCTGGACCAATCCGCCAGTAGCCTGGATGATGCAGGCGGGTATTGGCCGGATGGTTCAGGCAGGGCTCTGCTTCCCCGCCCATGCCGACCGCTGTCACTGGCCCTGGGAGGCACCTGCAGTGAGTCAGGCGGGTGGCAGCATGAAGGACCCCGTCCGTATTGCGCTTGAGGCCTATCCGGGCTTCACCGCGCGCAAGGTTACCAGCCGCTCGTATAAGAGTGATGACCGCGCACGACAAGACAGCGACCGTGCCCTGAATCGGCAAAAGATCCTGCGGGCCCTCTTGCAGGGAACGGCGGGACTGGATCTTCGCCTAACGGCATCGCCCGCCTGGATTCGGGCGATGACGATGGATGGCAGCGGCGACCTGATCGATGCGGTGATCTGCGCACTCCAGGCATCCCATGCTGCCCTGGCCCCGGGCTTTGGCCTACCGGCTTCGGTGGATCCGCTCGAAGGCTGGATCGCCGCGGTACCCCACTGATGTCTGACCGGATGTGTCTAATCAGATGATGTCCCCAGCGGAGCGTGGCTTTCAGGCCCTTGGGCTCAGGCCTTTTGGCTTTCAGTCCAGGGTCTGGGAGGCGATGGCCGATGGTCGGTCCGGCCTACTCAATGCGGGAACCGGCATGGGCAAGACCTATGCAATCTGGGGTGGGCTACTCAACCGCCTTGCCCTTGACCAGCCCCACGACCACGTGGGGTCGGTAGCCCATGGTCGGCCGATACCTGATAGGCCGCATGGACTGGACGGGCTGGGAGGGCTGCAAGGGCTGCAAGGGCTGCGGATTCTCTGGATCACCCCGATGCGGGCACTGGCCTTAGACACGCTGCAGGCCCTGCAGCGGTTTGCTGATGCCGCCTATCCAGGACTACGCGTTGCTATGCGCACGGGTGATACGCCTACCGCGGAGCGGGCTCGCCAAGATCGGTCTGCTCCGCATACCCTGGTGACGACTCCGGAGAGCCTTAGCCTGCTGCTCTCAAAGCCGCAGGGCCTTACGATGCTTGGTCAGGTGATGGCCGTGGTGGTTGATGAGTGGCATGAACTTCTTGGTAACAAGCGTGGCGTGCAGCTGCAACTCTGCCTCTCGGCGCTGACAGCGTCGGGGGCCTTCGCCGGCCAGAGGCCACCCCCGCTCATCTGGGGGCTCTCGGCAACCGTAGGCAATCTGCCAGAGGCGGCCCAGGCCCTCTGCCATAGTCTTCATGCCGTTGGCGCCATGGCCGAGCCGT